>CATPBY010000089.1 GCA_955652845.1 uncultured Terriglobales bacterium
CCGAATTGAGCTCTACTTCGGTTTTTTGAATTGTTTGTCGTCTATGTGGGGGTTTAGTTTGATGGATGAAATAACTGTACGGTTATCGCCGAAACTCCATTCGCGAGGAAGTTTCAGACCATCGATTTCCTGGAAGTGCGACACGCGATATGTGATTGGTCCCACTTCAGAAACAGTATCCACCTGCAATAAAAGGTAATTGACGGGATCATAGTAATAATCCGCTCGTGAGGTTTGCCCATGCACAAGGACGCGCACGACATAGGTCTTTTGCTTTCCAAGCATGCGCTGCCCCATAAATTTGGCCTCGGTGTAGCGCAATTGCGACTGCGCGGCGGGGAGCAGAAGTTGAAGTCTAGGCAGTCCAGTCGATCCTTCTCCAAATGATCTTTTCCAAGACTCGGTTCCGTCAAATCCAAAACGTAGTGTCCTGCCCGCCGTCGTGACAAAAGTGTCGCGAAACTTGTCTGGAAACCTGATGATGGATTCAAAATCGCCGAGCACGTGCGAGGAACTGGAATACGTGACGCCCGTCAATCGGAGCGTCCGCAGAGTGGCTAGGACGTTGTCGCCGCCCTCAGCCCGTGCTGCTTTGTCCAGTATGCGTTGGGCTTCAGGATCAGCGACTGGGCTGCGCTGCTGCGCGAGAGACGCTGTCAGGAGCACCACCACTGCCATAATTGCAGCAGCGATTTTTGTGTTCATCCAGTAACCATAATCCTCAACTGGCATGAACAGGCATTAGCACAAGCTTGCGCCGTCTCTTCTCCCCCTCAGCTGCACATTTCAACTGACAAGCGCAGCCGCATCACCAATGACCGAAACGCGCTGAGGATCAGTAATACTTCGTCTGTTTGATCGGCCAAATCATCCCGCATCCCGCAATCATCCCCGCCCATACTCCGTAATTTCGCCGTCGACCGACACAGCTACATACTTATGTGTCAGCACGTCTCTGAACTGGACCACCTGATGCTTATCGCGCGCCAGTTGTCCCCATCGGCTGGGCTTATTTCGATTCTGTTCGATGGCCTCAAACTCCCGTCCGTTCAGCTTGAACTCAACCATCCGCAAGCGTCCACTTCCCACGCGCTTTATTTTCAGCTTTCGGTCATCAAGCTTCACCGTGTCTTCATTCATCAGTTGCATGGCGACTGATTGCAGTACTTTTTGTTCAGTCGTCATAGATATCTCCCACTTCTTCTCAGAACTGGCTTTCCTTGACAGGTCGTAAGTACTAAATGGACGTACTAACTCCTGCTGTCGTTCCACAAATTACCATGCAGATTCTTGCCAATCTGAATTCTGGCGGCAGCAAGCTCTATGTGGGCCGCTATGACCACTTCCCACTTTTTCTTTCAAAAAGACATTACAGACGAAGATTTACCGCGAAAACTGGGCTTCAAGTTATCTGTTCTTCCCACAGATAACTTTCGAGGTTCTTTATAAAACGGCTGCGCTTTACTTTCCCGCGTTCGAACCTGTAATAGAAGCGAGCCGCCACCAGCCGCCCGGCTACGGCCACACGCTTAGCTCTTCCCCTTCAACATCTCAACTACCCGATCGAAATCTTCCAGCGAAGCATATTCAATCACAATCTTTCCTTTTCCCTTGCGATCAGCGATGCGCACCCGCACGCCCAGCAGCCGCTCCAAATCAGTTTGAACCGCGTGTACATTGGGATCCTGCCAGCGGGCCTGTCCCGGCTTTTTCGGATCAAGAAGAGCCACGTTGGCCCGCTCAACCAGGTCTTTGAGTTGCAGTACCGACAAATGCTTATGCACAGCCTCGTCGGCAATGCGATGAATGCTTCCCGGCTCTGTCAACTGCAATAGCACCCGCGCCTCACTGAACCCCAGAGAGCCGTCTGCGAGATAGTGCTGCACCATCGGAGGAAGCTTCAGCAGCCGCATGTAATTGGAGACCGATTCGCGCGAGACACCGGTGCGTTGTCCGATCTGCTCCTGGGTCAGGCCGAAATCACGGCTCAGCCGGGCAAAGCCATTTGCCTGCTCCAGGCAATTCAGGTCCTGCCGCTGCAGGTTCTCGACAATCGTCATCTCGGCCGCTTGCTGGTCTGACACTGCTCGAACAATTGCCGGAATGGTCGTCTTGCCCGCCATCCGCGAAGCCCGGCAGCGCCGTTCGCCAAGGACCAGAACATAGCGTCCCTCGGGTGTAGGCCGGACCACGACCGCCTGGACCACGCCATTTACCCGGATTGAATCGGCCAACTCGGCGAGCGCATCCTTCTCGAAGGTTTGCCGCGTCTGATAGGGGTTCGAATCAATCTGGTCGAGCGCAATCTGCACCACCGCGTCGCCCGATGCAGCCCGCGCAGCCTGGCCCTGCACCTCTGGCAGGACAGCGCTATGCGGCCCGGCGGTCTGCGGTAGAGGCGCCGTAGACGCCCCTCCTGTAACCATTCGCGGTCCGGCAGGCAGGAGTGAATCTAAGCCCCGCCCCAAAGCCTTCCTCTTCTCCGGCACAACTTTTTCCGGCGTCACCGCGTTTTCACCTGTCGTCATTTCTTTAACCTCTCCACACTTAACCCCTCCACTGCTCGCGTCTCCAATGCCTATGGCAGGGACGGGCGCTCCGCGCCTGTTCCGATACGGGCAAAGCTCGGCAGTTCCCGGGGTCTGCCTTAATATTGATATTGATCAATATATCGATCAAACCTATATATAGACGACGATCAATCTATCAGGCCGTCTTATCCGCAACCAACTGCGTTGCCGGCAAATGATGCGAAATAATCTCTTTGGCTAGACGGATATAGCTCTCCGCCCCGCGCGATCGCACGTCATAAAGAAGAGCTGGCTTGCCATGGCTGGGAGCCTCAGCCAAACGGATATTCCGTGGAATTGTGGTTTCGCACAACTTATCGCCAAAAAATCTCTTGAGTTCCGCTGTAACCTGCTGCGCCAAATTAGTGCGCTCATCGAACATTGTAAGAACCACCCCCTCGATCGTCAGCTCTGGATTAAAACTACCGCGAATGCGCTCGATGGTATCCAGCAGCTCAGAAACACCTTCCAGAGCGAAATATTCCGCCTGCATGGGAATCAGCACCGCGTCAGCGGCGACCAGCGCGTTTAGTGTCAGCAAATCGAGCGCTGGCGGACAGTCCAAAACGATGAATTGGAAACGATCCTTCAGCGGTTCCAGTGCTTCGCGCAGCCGAAACTCCCGGCGCTCAGCCTCCACCAGCTCAATGTTCGCGCCGATCAGGTTTTTATGGGCAGGAATAATCCATAGCTGATCGAGGCCCGTCGGCTTGAGCGCGTTCTCGCCGTGAGCCTCGCGCATCAGCAAGTGGTACGTGCTTATTCTCTCCGGATCCTTAATTAGACCAAGTCCGCTGGTTGCGTTGGCCTGGGGGTCGCAGTCCACGAGCAATGTATCAACCTCGGCTGCCGCCAGGGATGAGGCAAGGTTAATGGCGGTCGTGGTCTTCCCCACGCCGCCCTTCTGGTTAGCTACCGCGATAACGCGTGCCATTTTCAGTTTTTGGAGAAGCTAGAGTTTTCGCAGGATAGAGCGAAGTGTCAGCGCTGGCAAGGCCGGTTTTTGGTGCAAAGATGGGACAGGCGCATTTCGTTGGGCTTGTTAGCTTTAAGAAGCGTTTCAACCTCGCTTTTCACATTGTTCCACGTGGAACATTTTTCTTTTAGCTCCGCCAAGACCTGCATACGCTATTTTTGCGGCACACTTCAGCTCGGCGAAGCAGGGTTATTGGCAGCCGATCCCGAAAGAATGCGAGGACTAAAAGAACTCCCACTATGGACTGGCTATTAACTATGTGGATACTTAACTCAATTGGAACCAGAGAAAAATAAGCGTTCCACCGAAAGCGGCACTCGCACTGGAGCCGCCCATCGGATGCTGGAGGCTAGCCGCTGAGCGCGGTTAAGTTGAGCCTCGCTAATGAGCAGTGCGATGCGCCCACCGGTCTTCAGAAGACGGATGGCCAAGGAGAGGGCATCGTCGAAACGCTCAACCGCCCGAAGCGTCACTACGTCCGCTTGAGCGGGAGGAAAATCCTCGGCGCGCCCTGAAAATACATTCACGTCCGTCAATGTAAGGGTGCGGACGACTTCGCGGAGGAAGACAGCTTTCCGTTGATTGGATTCGATCAGAGTTGCGCGAACGTCGGGTTTCCATATTTTTATAGGCAAGCCTGGGAAGCCGGCTCCCGAGCCCAAGTCGACGAGGTGGATGACCGAGCTGCCGTTTGGCGGGCCCGCGGCGCCATCCACCCCGGTTGAAGGGAAAAGGTGGCGCGCCGCGAACAAGGATTCACCGAAGTGGCGGGTCACGATTTGTTCGGGGTGGCGGATGGCGGTGAGGTTCATGCGGGCGTTCCAGCGAAGCAATATATCGATGTATGTCGATATACATCCCAGTTGGAGTTCGCCAAGCGGGGCAGTGAGGAACGGCTGCAGCAGCTCGGCGATGCGGGCGAGTTCCATGGGATTTCAGATTGTAGATTTCAGCTTGCGGATTTGCGAATCTGGTCACGACGCCCGCCGGGAACAACTGCGGATGAGTTCGATTGGGACAGCCGGGCGCGGGTGTCGTCACGTGGATGTTTGGGAAAGTTTTGACTTAGTTTCGATCTCAACCTAATATTGCCAGCCATTGCTGAGGCATGCATTCCATGCTTGATCAGACCATCTCGCACTACCGGATTATCGAAAAGCTGGGTGGGGGAGGGATGGGGGTTGTTTACAAAGCTGAGGACATCAATCTTCGCCGCTTCGTGGCTCTGAAGTTCCTTCCTGACGATGTCGCGCATGATCCGCGCGCTCTAGAACGCTTTCAGCGGGAGGCGCAGGCCGCTTCTGCCCTGAATCATCCGAATATCTGCACCATACATGAGATTGGCCAGCATGAAGGGCGGCCTTTTCTGGTGATGGAATTTCTGGATGGCATGACGCTGAAACACCGCATTGCGGGACGTCCGCTGGAGCTGGAGACCTTGTTGGAATTGGGCATTGAGGTGGCGGACGCCCTGGATGCCGCGCATGGGCAGGGCATTGTGCACCGCGATATAAAGCCGCCGAATATTTTCGTTACCAAACGTGGACACGCCAAGGTTCTCGACTTTGGGTTAGCTAAAGTCACGCAGGCGGGCGGCAGAGTGGGGCCGGCGATCGCTGCGTCGGAGGCAACGGCGGGCGTGAGCGCGGAGCATTTGACCAGCCCGGGAACCGCGCTTGGGACGGTGGCTTATATGTCTCCAGAACAGGCCCTGGGCAAGGAACTCGACGCGAGGACTGATCTGTTCTCGTTTGGCGCTGTGCTTTATGAAATGGCGACCGGAGCGCTGCCGTTCCGTGGAGAGACATCGGCGGCGCTGTTCGACTCCATATTGCACAAGGCGCCGACCGCGCCGTGCGACTCAATCCGGACTTGCCCACTGAACTGGAACGGATCATCAATAAGGCGCTCGAGAAAGACCGGAATTTACGTTATCAAGTGGCCGCGGAGATGCGGGCGGATCTGCAGCGGCTGAAGCGGGATACGGAATCCGGCCGGAGGGTAACGGTTGAGGACGCGGCGCCTGAAGGCTTAGCCGGGGCATCCTCCGCTGTTCCCGTTCAGAATGATTAGTGACACTCTTCAGTAGAG
>CATPBY010000090.1 GCA_955652845.1 uncultured Terriglobales bacterium
GGTTTGGGCGAGTGGATTTCGAACTACTACCTGGCGCCAGTCGGAGAAGTATTCCGCACGATGCTGCCGTTGAGTGCGGAGTTTAAGCGGAACATCAGTTACCGCATCACGAAGGAAGGACGCCTGGCCCTGCATCTGGCGGGCATGTCAGGGGCGTCCGCCCGCTCTCGCAAGACGCCTGAAGAACAATTGGCGGAGTTTCGAGTGCTTGACTATCTGACCGAACGTGAAATGGCGCGGGAAAATACGCTTGTTACATTGACCCACGTCACTCGATCGGTGCTGGCAGGCATGGCGCGCAAAAAATGGATCGTGCGGGAAGATTTGTCCGGTGCCCGGGACGCTGGTCGAACTGTCAAAATTGCGCTCTTAACGACCGTCGACGGCAAACTCAATTCCAATCAGCAAACACTCGTCGATACGCTTGCGGCGGCCGGAGGAAAAGTCGCAGTCGAAACTCTGCAGGCGCTCGACATCCCTCGCACTACGCTGGCCACATTGGTTAAACGGCGGGCGGTCGAAATTGTGGAAGAGCCAGCCAACTTCACTATGTCTCACCTTAGGGCCCGGCCCTCGCCGTTAAATTTCCACTTGAACACCCGGCAGCAAAAGGCCCTGGAGCGCATTCAGGAGAATGTGAAGGCAGGCAAGTTTTCCGGCATGCTGCTGCACGGAGTGACCGGATCGGGTAAGACGGCAGTTTATCTGGCGGGAATGCGAGCCGTGCTCGAGGCTGGACGATCTGCGATTCTGCTGGTGCCGGAAATTGGTCTGACTCCTGCTGTAGCAGCGGATCTGCATCAAGTGTTCGGGGACGAAGTTGCAATCCTGCACTCGGCGCTCTCCGGCCGGGAGCGGGCCGAGCATTGGCACCGGATCAAACGGGGCGAAGCGCGGATGGTCGTGGGCACGCGTTCGGCGGTGTTCGCGCCGGTGTCGGACTTGGCGCTATTGATTGTCGATGAGGAACAGGACCCCTCATATAAGCAGGAAGAAACGCCACGATATCATGCTCGCGATGTCGCTGTGATGCGGGCCAAGATGGCAAATGCCGCTGTAGTTCTTGGTTCGGCGACGCCGTCTCTGGAATCATACTTTAATGCAAAGAAGCACAAATACACACTGCTCGAACTTCCGGACCGGGTGGAGCAGCGTCCATTGCCTGAAGTCGAAATCACAGATATGCGCCAGGAGTTTCAGGAAACGGGTAGCGAACAGGTCATATCACGCAAGCTGGCCGAGGAAATTCGGGACCGCCTCGACCGTAAAGAGCAGGTCATGGTGCTGCTCAACCGCCGCGGCTATTCTCCACTGGCGCTCTGCCGGACTTGTGGCAAAACATTGGAATGTAAAAACTGCGCGATCGCCATGACCCACCACAAGCGCTCGCGACGGATGGAATGTCACTACTGCGGATACGCCGCGCCAGTCCCGAAAATGTGTGGGTATTGCGGCAGCGAGTACGTTTATTTTCTCGGCACCGGCTCAGAGAAACTCGAAGAACTGCTGCATGGAATGTTTCCCCAGGCTCGCATCGGCCGCCTGGACCGCGACACGGTGCGTGGACGCGAGGATTTCGAGCGCGTTCTTAATGCGCTCGACGAAGGCGGACTCGATTTGTTGGTAGGCACGCAGATGATTGCCAAGGGACACGACATCCACGGAGTCACGCTGGTGGGCGTGGTCGGGGCCGATGCGGCTTTGGGATTCCCAGATTTTCGCGCGGCGGAACGCACCTTTCAGCTACTCACTCAAGTTGCGGGTCGCGCCGGACGCGGCCAGACTCCGGGGAAGGTGATTCTTCAAACTTATTTCCCCGATCACTACGCGGTACAGTACGCGGCCAATCACGATTTTATGGGTTTCTATGAAAAAGAGCTGCGCTTCCGAAGTTGGATGCGCTATCCGCCGTACAGCGCGTTGGCCAATGTCGTGGTTCGCAGCGACAAGCTCGACGAGGCGCTCGAGTGGTCGGGCATTCTGGGGAAGTGGTTCGAAAAGACGCGGCACGAAGGCATTCGCGTTCTGGGTCCTGCGGCGGCGCCGATTCTGCGCCTGAAGCGGGATTACCGCTATCATTTTGTTTTGAAGGCGGCCAGCCGGGAACGGCTTAATGCCTGCCTGCGTTCCATGCTGGCGTACGCGGTACAGCAGAAAATTCCCCGCACCCAGGTTATCGTGGATGTAGATGCGGTGTGGTTGATGTAAGTTGATCCAGCCTTATGCCTTTCCTGCTTTCGCGGGCGGGGCGCGTGTTCCACATGGACATCACAGACCCTTCTTTTGCAGAAATTCGTGCACAACCTCTTTTGCGTCACGGTGCTGTCCATCGACTGCGTAATTGAGTCGGCGCATGTCGTCGTCAGAAATCCTGCCCGTGAGTTCATCTAGAGCCTGTTTTACTTCAGGATGGCGAGCGAGCATCTGCTGGCGAAATACGGGCACGGCTTCGTAGGGTGGAAAGTAATGACGGTCGTCCTCCAATACAAAAAGATCCAGCGCGGCGATCAGGCCATCCGTGGCGTTGCCTGCGGCCACATCAATTTGCCTGTCCTTCAAAGCGCGGGCCAGGAGGCCGAGGTCCATGATTCGCGGCGGTTCGGCGAAGCGCAACCCGTAGGTAGCGGCCAGCCCTTTGTAACCGTCAGGACGCTCCATGAATTCGTAGCCGAATCCGGCACGCCATTGCGGCGTGTGGGCCGAGGCTTGCGA
>CATPBY010000091.1 GCA_955652845.1 uncultured Terriglobales bacterium
CCTCAGCGACGGCGGCGCCCACGCCAAATTTAATGATGTCATCGCCGGCCTTCCCGCGAATTGTCGTGGGCGAACGCCCGCCGGGTTGCCGCATTCTCCCTGGATGCTGCTCGAGCACATGCGGCTCGCTCAGTGGGACATTCTGGAGTTCAGCCGCAATCCGAAACACGTCTCACCGAAGTGGCCTGAAGGCTACTGGCCGCGCCACCAGGCGCCTCCCAACCCCGCCGCATGGAAGAAAACCATCGGTGCCTTCCGCAAAGACCTGAAAGCCATGCAGTCTCTCGTTGAAAATCCTAAGACCGACCTCTTCGCCCCAATTCCATGGGGCGAAGGACAAACAATCCTTCGAGAAGCACTGTTGCTGGCCGACCACAACGCTTATCACCTGGCGCAAGTAGTGGACGTACGAAGCCTGTTAGGCGCATGGCGGGAGTAAATTCCGATCGACCTAGTAAAATGCAGCGGTCGACATCAGACCTGAATGCTCACTCTCGAAAATGTCAAAACCGCCCTCGATCGGATCCGTCAATCTATCTATCTATCCCCTTGCACACTTTCCGACACTTTCTCGCAGTTGACCGGCAATTCCGTTTATCTCAAGCTGGAAAACCTGCAAAAAACCGGAGCGTTCAAAGAACGCGGCGCCCTGAACAAATTGCTTACTCTCACTGCCGAAGAGCGCTATCGCGGGGTCATTGCCGCGTCCGCCGGAAATCACGCCCAGGGATTGGCCTACCATGCCGGCCGCGTGGCATTCATGCTCAGATTTGTATGCCTCTGACCACGCCGCTGATCAAAGTGTCGGCAACTAAAGCCTACGGCGCGGAGGTCATTCTATACGGCGCAAACTATGATGAGGCCTGCGAGGAAGCCGTCCGGCGCAGCGCCGAGCAACATCTTACCTTCATCCATCCTTTTGATGATGATGCTGTAATTGCGGGTCAGGGCACGCTCGGACTGGAACTGCTCCAGCAACACCCGGAGATTGAGGCCGTAGTTGTCCCCATCGGTGGAGGTGGTTTGATCGGCGGCATTGCCTGTGCCATCAAGGAAACAAGCCCTGAGGTCCGAGTGGTTGGAGTGCAGACCTCCCGTCTGCCTTCGATGAAGGTTGCGGTGGCCGAGGGCAAACCTGTAACTCTCGCTCCGGCCCCGACTATCGCTGACGGCATTGCTGTCCGCCGGGCGGGCGAGCGTACTTTGCCCCTGGTCCAGAAATATGTGGACGAAATTGTTACCGTGAATGAAGAGGAAATTGCAAATGCGGTCCTGCTCATGCTGGAGCGCGAGAAAATGTTAGCCGAGGGCGCGGGCGCTGCCGCGATCGCTGCTGTGATCAATCATAAGGTGAGTATGTCGGGGAAGAAGGTCGCGGTGCTGGTATGCGGCGGCAACATGGATGTGACCCTGCTCTCACGAATCATCGAACGCGGCCTGGTGAAGGATGGCCGCCTGGTTCGCCTGCGAGTCCATCTTCCGGACTACCCGGGCGCCCTGCACCAAGTGACGGGAATTCTGGCGAATCATAGGGCAAATATCGTGGAAACCTCCTATGACCGTGCTTACTACGGAGTGAATCTGGGAGACACAGCTATCGACATCACCATGGAAACGCGAGGTCCTGATCATATTGCTGAACTGCTGTCTGCCCTGGTGGCTGCGGGTTATGCGCACGAGCGGGTGTTGTGAGATTCCGTATTCTCTCCATGCAGCTTAGCGTTTTGAGCCCGCTTCCTGAAAACTGCCCTCACTCCATCCCGCCAGCGTTCATCAATTCCAACCAGCACCCACTCAATTTCCGGCGAAATATACCGCAGCAGCGTGTCCGTTGCCGGATGCACGCGCAGCGCCGGCGAGACCAGAAACAGGAGTGGCGGCCCGGTTGATAATTCTCGCCCAGGAAAATATCCAAAGCGCTGAAACTCTCCCCGCTCCTGGTGCCATCCCACGCGCGACCAGTAATCGAGACCTTGCAGCGGCAAATGAATATCCTCGTCGGCCTTTAGCTCAACCACCGCCAGGCGGCCCTCCCGGGTGACCGTGAGTACGTCAATCCGGGCGCGATCAGAAGCCGAAAACGCCGGCACCTGGGAGTACAAACAGGCCGGATCGAGCCGCTCATCGATGAAGCCGACATTCTTTACCACCAGGGATTCCAGCCAGCGCTCCGGATGCAACCGCCACAACGGATGATCGCGCGGTCCCTCTGCATGACGCACTTCGCCAACACTCCTTACCAGTTGCGCGAAGGACGCAGCATTGGTCCTTCCCAAAACGTGTTCTTGCGCGCCCACGCCGAAGACAATCTCCGGCGTGCTGCGGAAAGATCCGAGGTCATGTGTCAGGCGCGCTTTTGCGAATTCCAGTCCGTGACAACGAAAGGCGATTTTCCCTGCCGAGAGCACTGCGACTTCGGCCCCACCCATCAATCCACGGACATGTCCGATTTCGTCGGCGAACCGTTGCTGCGCCGCGGCGTTATCGGCCCAATGCACCAGCCGCGTCCTGACGTTGCCCCGGTCGGACAAATCCACCTCTTTGAGGGCGCCTTCGCGTTCCTCGAATTCGTACAATGCCCACTTGGCTGCTTCGCCATGCAAATGCGCCATGCGCTCGCGGCTCAGGATTGAGGTTCGCGAAGGCAGAAATAACTTCAATCCTTCGACCACGATTTTTCCCGCTTGAGACTGGCGGCAGGCGTCGAGCCACAAAATGGCAAAGGTCAGCGCGGCATCAATTGATGCCTGTGTCTCTTGCGCATTCACCCCCAGCACCGCAACCGCCGACTGCCCATGCCGCAAAAGACCGCGAGCGTAGATAGGACCAAACGACCGCTCGAGGTCAACCGAAGTCGTGAGCTGGGCCACGCTGAATCCGGGAAAGCGTCGCTCCAGGGCTCGCCGCAACAGTGCCTGGTAAGACAAACGCGCAGCCCGCTTTGCGGTTGGGGTACGCCGATCGCGTTGCCGGCAAATCTCCAGCTTTGTAGGCTTGGACTGACCCAAACGCTGCACCGCCAGCCTAAGCACCTCATGCCTGACCTCAGCCTCAAGCACTCGCCGGACGACGTTCCGTTCCGGCGACCACAGATGCAGCAGGCATTTGTTACTTTCCCCGGAAATGGAATACTTCGCCTGTGCTAAATCAAACGCTACCGCTCCATCTTCCAGAACCACGGCATCGCGCGCCTCAGCAAGAAAACCCTCCACCGCGCGAACCAGGGATTCCGGAGTCATAGCGCACAGTATGTCAGCCAGAAACTCCCCAGTCTGTGACGAATGACCACCAAATAGGTGGGGACAGCAGCCCTCGGCTGTCCAGTCGAGCGCGTGCTCGACAGTCCTCTCCTATGTACTCCCATATGTGATAATGAAAATACCGCTGGGAGCTTTTCCCGACCAAGGGGCATCTAATCAACGTGGATAAAAACAGATTCTTCTTCGATCACTACGGCCTCTCTGAACGCGATCTTGAACATTACCTGGCAGCGGCTCTTTCGGCGGGAGGAGACTACGCCGATCTCTATTTCGAGTACCTTTCCTCCACTTCGCTGATGGTGGATGAATCCATGGTGAAGTCCGCCTCGCAGGGAATTTCTGCCGGCTGCGGCGTGCGCGTGATTTCGGGCGAGCGTACCGGGTACGCCTACACCGACGATCTTGCTCCCGGGCGTATTCTTCACGCGGCGCGCACTGCTGCTCTGATTGCCAGCGGCCCGGCCAAGATTCCAACCATGGGCTTCCAGGAAAAAGCGGCACGAAGCCTGTATCCGGTCACGCTGCCCTCAGTGGACGCCGAGATCACCGCCAAGGTCGAACTGGTGATGCGCGCCGATCAATCTGCCCGGGCCTACGATCCGCGCATTAAAGAAGTCCGCGCCAGCTATGCCGACGAACTTCGCAATATCCTGGTGGTCGGTTCGGATGGCACGTTCGCCGAGGACTCGCAACCTCTGGCTCGGATGAACGTCTCCTGCATCGCGAAAACTGACGGCACTTCCGCTCGTGGCAGCTCCGGAGGCGGCGGTCGCGTAGCCCTCGACTTCTTTTTCGGCGAGAAGACTCCCGAGTTCTTCGCTAAAGAGTCTGCCCGGCAGTCCATTTTGCAACTCGATGCGCGCGAAGCCCCGGCTGGTGAAATGGAAGTTGTCCTCGGTCCCGGCTGGCCGGGTGTGCTGCTGCATGAAGCGGTTGGCCACGGCCTTGAAGCTGACTTCAACCGCAAGCAGACCTCGGCTTTCGCAGGACTCATTGGCAAGCGCGTAGCCAGTGAAAAGTGCACAGTCGTCGACAATGGGACCATGCCGTGGCGTCGCGGCTCGCTTAACGTGGACGACGAAGGCCAGCCCACCCAGGAAACCGTGCTCATTGAAAAGGGAATCCTGAAAGGGTATCTCAGTGACAAGCTCTCAGCTCGTCTGATGGGAGTCTCCGACACTGGGAACGGCCGCCGTGAAAGCTACGAGCACATTCCCATGCCGCGCATGACGAATACTTATATGCTCGCCGGCCAGGATGATCCTGAAGATATCATTCGTTCCGTGCAGCGTGGCGTTTATGCCGTGAATTTCGGCGGCGGCCAGGTCGATATTACCAATGGCAAGTTTGTATTTTCTGCCTCCGAAGCTTACCTCATCGAAGATGGCAAGATCACGGCGCCCATCAAAGGCGCTACGCTGATCGGAAACGGACCCGACGTTCTCACCCGTGTCTCCATGGTAGGCAACGATCTGAAACTGGATGAAGGAGTCGGCACCTGCGGCAAAGACGGACAGGCTGTCCCGGTCGGCGTTGGAATTCCAACCATCAAAGTCGATCGCCTGACCATAGGCGGGACCGCGAAGAAAGACAGCGGCGGCTTCATGCAGTAGCTTTTATTGGTCATCCCGGGTGGAGTAGGAGCTTCTGATTTGCGCCCGAGTTTCCCTCAGCGAAACTTAGGCGAAGTCGAGGGACCTGCTTTCACGCTCTAGTGTGGTGAATGTAATTCTCTATGCCTGAAACTCAGTTAGAACCTCGAGATCAGAAAATCGAAACCGACCTCCGCGAACTCGCCCAGGACATTGTCCGCCGAGCCATGGCCGGAGGCGCCACCGCCGCTGAATGTGTGGTTCGGGAAGGCGATGAATTTTCTACCCTGGTCCGTCTCGGCCAGGTGGAAACTCTGAAAGAATCCGGCTCAAAAGCCATTGGCGTGCGAGTTTTCCACGGCCAGCGCGCTGCCAGCACTTATTCCAGCGACTTCTCCCACAACAGCCTGGATCGCATGGTGAAGTCCGCTCTGGAGCTGGCGAAGATCACTTCCGAAGACCCTTATGCCGGCATCCCCGATGCTTCGCAACTGGGTTCCCTCAAGGGCGATCTTGATCTCTTTTCCGCCGACGTCTATTCGCTCCCCGGAGAGGAACGCATCAGCTACGCGCGACGCACCGAGAAGGCGGCTCTCGATTACGATCCCCGCATCAAAAATTCGGAAGGTGGTTCATTCGACGCTGCCACTGGTCATAAAGTTTTGGCTAACTCGCATGGTTTTGTCGGCGAATACCGCCGTTCCTATTGCTCCATCGCTGCCGTGCCTATCGCGCAGTCGGATACAGGCGCAATGCAGCGCGATTACTGGTTTTCCGTGGCGCGCAGTCTCAGCCGGCTCGAGTCTCCCGAACATGTCGGTCAAGTCGCTGCCCAGCGGACCCTGCGCCGTCTTGGCGCGCGCAAGGTAAAAACCGCGCAAGTGCCCATCGTCCTCGATCCCATGGTCGCCAATTCCATGCTCGACCACATTTTTGAAGGGGTCAACGGAGACTCCGTCTACCGCGGCGCTTCCTTCCTCGCCGGTAAGCTGGGACAAAAAATTGCCGCAGAGACAGTCAACGTAATCGACGACGGCAC
>CATPBY010000092.1 GCA_955652845.1 uncultured Terriglobales bacterium
ATGTAACAAAACAGTTCCCGCAGATCAAAATCTTTCTTTACTCGCACGCCCCAGAACGGAGGGATAGGAATATTCGTTGCGTCGCCCACCACCGGACTTCTCTGCGCGAACACCGGACCAGTTTCCCCGTCCACGGCGACTGCCTTGGCATACTCTTTTACCGTACGCCCTTCCTGCAGCCGGGTTTGACGTTTGCCATCGGCTGTGGCCAGGTCTTCCATGATGTGCAGCCCGGCAAACGCGTCGTCAGCGTAGAACACGGCATTTGAATACTCCCGGCGCAGGTCGTCTTCGACATATTTACGCGTCAGCGCCGCTCCCCCGCAGATTACGGGGAACTCCAGTTTCTGCCGTTGCAGATCCTGGATCACATATTTCATCTCCAGCGTGGACTTCACCAGCAGGCCGCTCAGCCCGATAGCGTCGGCTTTATGTTCGAGCGCCGATTTGATAATCATGTCTCCCGGTTGTTTGATTCCAAGATTGATCACCTTGAACCCGTTATTGGTCAGAATAATGTCCACCAGGTTCTTGCCAATGTCGTGGACATCGCCTTTCACCGTGGCCAGGACGATTGTGGCCTTCTGCGAGCCCGCCTTCTTTTCCATCTTCGGTTCGAGATATGCCACCGCCTGCTTCATGACCGAAGCCGAATCCAGAACCGACGGCAACTGCATCTTGCGCGCGCCAAACAACTCCCCCACCGTGCGCATTCCATCCAGCAGAACAGAGTTAATTAGCTCCAGCGGGGTGTACTCGTGAAGAGCGTCTTCCAGCAGATTTTCCAGTGACTTCTTATGCGACCCCTCGCCCACCGATTTCTCACCATTGATGATGGCGTACTTCAGCTTGTCGTCGACCGAAAGTGTTTCTACATGCGGCGCCGTCGACGCCCGCGCTTTACCTCTGGTACCGGCGAAGTGCTGCATATAGGCCTGCAACGGATCGCCTTGCGATTGGCCGCGATAGATGAGCTTTTGCGCGAGTTCAACTTCTTCATGGGGAATTTTGTATAGCGGGTAGATCTTGGTGTAGTTCACAATGGCCATGTCCAGACCATTGTCGACCGCCTCATGCATGAAAACCGAATTCAATACCCGCCGTGGATATGCGTCCAGACCAAAGGAAATGTTGCTCACTCCCAGAATCGTCTTTACCTCGGGCAGTTCCTGCTTGATCCGTTTGATGGCATTCAGTGTTTCGATTCCCGCGCTGTGGTAGTCTTCCTGCCCGGTGGTAATCGGCAGGGTCAGCGCGTCGAAGATCAGATCAACGGAGCGGATGCCGTACTTTTTCGTGGCCAATTCATGGATTCGCTTTGCGATTGCCACTTTCTTGTCGGCGGTCAGCGCCATCCCGTCTTCGTCAATGGTCAGCGCGATCACCGCCGCGCCATAGCGCTTGGCCATCGGCAACACTTTGGACGTACGCTTCTCGCCGTCTTCCAAATTGATGGAATTGATAATCGCTTTCCCGGGAATGCGTTTTAGCGCTTCCTCAACCACGTCGGCTTCGGTGGAATCGACCAGGATGGGCGCCGGAACTCGCGTTGCCACTTTTTCCAGAATCGATGTGATGTAACCCTTTTCATCCTCGCCAACGATGGCGCAGCAGAGATCCAGCATGTGCGAACCGTCGTTCACCAGTTTCTTCGCCAGCGCCAGGATGTCGTCATACTTCTTGCCGCGTACCAGGTTGCGGAAATGCTCCACCCTGGTGGTGGTATTCATCTCCTCCGCAACGATCAGCGGCTTGGGTTCAAGATCGAGCGGAACCGACGTGTACGCGCTCGATGCCGCCGCGGCCGGTTTCACTTCCCTTCTGGCAGGCTCAACTCCGGAAACCGCGAAGACCACAGCCTTCAAGTGTTCGGGTGTGGTCCCGCAGCACCCGCCGACAATTCTCACTCCGTAGTCCTGAACGAAATGTTTGTGGTAGGTCGCCAGCTCCTCCGGCGTGAGCTTGTAGACGGCCCGTCCGCCCTGGTTCTGCGGCAATCCTGCATTGGGCAGTACAGAAATATTCTTGGTGGAGTTGACGCCCAAATAGCGTACGGCATCGTTCATCTCGACCGGGCCGGTGGCGCAATTCAGGCCGATGATATCCACGTCGAACGGTTCGAGCGCGGTCAGCGCGGCGCCAATCTCGGTGCCCAGCAGCATGGTGCCGGTGGCCTCGAGCGTAACCTGGATGGTCACCGGCAGTCGCTTCCCTGCCTTCTGCATGGCCTCAAACACACCTACCAGCGCGGCTTTTGCCTGCAGCAGATCCTGTGATGTCTCTACCAGCAGAACATCCACGCCGCCTTCGATCAGCGCGCCGGCTTGTTCAACATAGCCTGCAACCATGTTGTCAAAGGTGATGTGACCCAGCGACGGAAGCTTGGTAGTCGGCCCAATCGATCCTGCCACAAATCGCGGCTTGCTCTTTGTAGAAAACTGCTGTGCCACTTCCTTCGCAAGCTTCGCGGCCGCGGTGTTGATTTCGGCAACCTTGTCCTGCAGGTCATACTCCGCCAGCACCACGCGGGTTGCGCCAAACGTGTCAGTCTCGACCACATCACAACCAACTTTGAAAAAGCTGGCATGAATGTCTTTGATAATATCGGGCCGGCTAAGCACCAGCAGCTCGTTGCATCCTTCTTTGCCCCAGAAATCATCCACAGCAGGGTTGCGGAACTGAATATTGGTCCCCATGGCGCCGTCGTAAATGACGACGCGCTCGCGCACGGATTGGAGAAAATCAGACATCGGATTTTCAGCTGTCAATTCTCAACTTAGCGTTTAGCTCCTATTTCCAACCTCGTCATCCTGAGCGAAGTATTAGCTTTCGCTTGCCAAAGCTAAAGTCGAAGCACCTGCTTTTCTTTTCAGCGCATAAACCCGTTGCAAACCAAGTCCGCTTCTCAATGCACAAACGCCGGCCCTGTTAAAGGACCGGCGTTCTTCCTTGAATTAAACTTGTTGTGCTCTTAACTTCCCTGGACGGCTACCGCCGGAGCGCCGGCCCCAATTTCATCTTGATTAAATACCGCATTGGCTCCCATGTGGGCTGGCATTGGGGCCAGCATTTGTTCCTTGCGGTAGATCAATCCGCTCACGTTAAAGGTGGCCACCTCGAATCCATGACCATGGGTGATCGCGTCGGTGGGGCAAGCCTCCACGCAATATCCGCAGAAGATGCAGCGGTTGTAGTCGATGTTATAGATCTTGGCGTAGCGCTCGGCGCCGCTAACCCGCTGTTCCGCCGTGTTCTCCGCCGCTTCAATGTAAATACAGTTGGATGGACAGTTGGCGGCGCATAAGAAACACGCGACACATTTTTCCAGTCCATTCTCATCGCGCTGCAACACATGCGTTCCACGAAAACGTGCCTGGAATTTGGCGCCCTTCAGCGGGCCCGGCCCATCCGGATAGTTCTCCACGATCGTCGGCTGAAACATCTCCATAAAGGTAATGCTCATCCCCTTGGCGATGGCCGCGATATTCTTCAGCACCGGCATATGTATTAAGTATACCGAAAGCAGTGGGGCAGAGCAGAGCCACTCCAGAATTGTCCAACGACTCAATTTGAATTTTCAGCGTTTTTTCTCATCTGCCATCCCGAAGCCCGCCGCACTTCAGCCGGGCGAGGGAGCTGACGTGA
>CATPBY010000093.1 GCA_955652845.1 uncultured Terriglobales bacterium
GGCCACGCTCCCGCTGCTTTCCTGCTGTACGGAAAAAGTTTCAGTGGCTACCCTGCGTCCATTCATGAAGACCCCAAAGGTTCCAGAATCGCCCATACGGGCGGCAGGTCCTTTGCCTTTGTCCTTATCTTTGTCAGCGCCCGCCAGAGTCGCCGCAATAAGCAGCAAGGCGACTCCCATGGCTCCGGTTCCGATTCTCACTGCACCTCCTTCGATAGCCCAAACTTCGATAGTCCCAGCCGGGCTATTATTTCAGCGGCAATGTTCTCAATGCCCTTGCCGGAAGTGTCAATTCGCACGTGGGCTGTCGTGTAGTGAGCTCGCCGCTCCTCATACAGTCTGCGAAAATGCTCCCACTGCCCAAGCAAGGGACGCGCGACCTGGTCGCGCTGGCAGCGCCGGAACAGCTCTTCGACTGATGCATCCAGAAAAATCACCGGTATTTTCGATTCTGCTAACAGCATGGCATTTTGCGCTTGAACGAAGGCTCCCCCTCCTAACGCCACCACTCGCGGCCAATTGCCTGTCTCGGAGAGTAGCTCGCGCAATGCAGCATGTTCGGCCCGCCGAAAGCCGGTCTCGCCTGAACGCTGAAAGATCTGATCGATGTTGATCCCTTCACGCGCCTGGACGCGCTCGTCCAGATCCTCAAAGTGCCAACCCAACTGGCAGCTTAGAGCGCGGCCTACACTCGTCTTGCCGGCCCCCATAAAGCCCACCAGAAGTACTCCGCGCCTGTCGAAAGCAGGCAAGGAGGAATTAGCCGAGGTCTGCACCGCAGGTCTCGCCTCATGCGTGCCGTGCGTAAGAACATCGGGTCCCAGACGCCCAGCCTGATTTTTAGCGTTTCTTGAGGTGAATCTTACCACTGAAGGAAAGCAACTTAACCGAGGATGCTGCCTTATTGAGCGTACCTGCGAAGGCACTCCCGGCTTTAATTACAAAAGGAGTGTGTTTGGGTTCCAGGAGGAAATCATTTTCCACCTTGCCCTTCACCGATCGGGCGGTGACGTCGATCGAAGCATCCGGAGGAGCGCTGGCATCAATATCACCGGTGTGGCTGGTCAGCAGATATTCGCCGCTGTTGCCAAAGTCGCCGTCATAAGTGATTCTGCCGCTGGTGGAGTTCACTTGCACTAGCGGACCGCTTACCGAGGCCAGAACCACATTCCCCGTCACCGACGTGATTTCTACGTGCCCGCCGCGGATATTGGTGAGAGTTACCGGTCCATTCAGGCTTTTCACGTGCACATGGGCATCGCTGATGTCACGCACATCCATATTGGCGGTGGCGCCTTCGAGCGTAACATCGCCATGCAATTTCTCAGCATGGAGCGGTCCAGTTATGGAGTGTAGGGTTACGTTGGCGTCGGACGGAACGCTCACTTCGTAGTCAACCCGTCCGGTCTCAGTCGTTGCCTGGGGAAGCAGGTGGGAAAGAACGTTAACCCGATTGCCGCTTTGATTCTGATCAATCTCTACTTTGTCCGAGTAAAGAATCGCAGTCACAACCACCTGGCCATTCGTGCCGGGCTTCACTGAAATTGGGCCGTATTGATTGATTATCGAAACTGTGGCCTGCGATCCGACGGTAAAACGGAACTCCCGCCGGGTTTCAGCGGAGGCCAGAACCGCGCTTACCAGGACCATGCAGGCGGCCAACTCTGCCGCGCGCTGCACTTTGATCGTCATTACTCTCCCCCAAGACTGCGACTCACTCACGCCTGCCGCACCACTCTAATCCAGTTCGAAAAGTACCCGCTTATTATGGCAGAGAACGATTCAACGCCATCTCATAAACCATTGCCTTCTCCTGATAAGCGTTCATCAGGGTCTGCCGGGCTTCCTCGTCGCTCGGATCGGCCTGCGCCTGATCCTCGGCATCGCGGATATACGAATTGACATTCCGCAGGTTGGTCTCGTATGCGTCGCGCATATCGGGCGAACGTGTGGCCACGGCCTCCAACAGCAGTTGATCCTCAGAAGGGGCGAGTGGCAACACCGACGTCCGCGCAATTGGCGCTTGCTGAAAAGTCTCCGGCCCGGCACGACGTTCATACCTCACCACCAAAAACGCTACCAGCAATGCCGCAGCCGCCGGAACCAGCCATCCCGAGTTCCAATAACGAGAAAGTGAATGAGGAAAAATTGAAGCGGGGGCTCTCGAATCACCCTTCGCCCGATGGATTAACCCTTCTCGCCGCAAGACCATCTCGATGGAATTCCAGACTTTCGGACTTGGCTCATCGGAGGACCGAAGCAGTTCTGCTTCCCGGGAGATGGCAAGCAGATCAGAAACCAGGCCGGAACAGGCGTGACAGGAACGCAAATGAGCTTCCTGCTCCGGGGTGCGGCCGTCTTCGATTATCTCCGGCAGAATTCGCTGTAACTCAGCGCAGTCCATTCATCCTCTCTCAATTCACCGCTTACCGGCCTTTTCGGCTCTATTGGTCTTAAGGTACTCGCGCAACTTCAGGCGCGCTTTATGTAATTGCGACTTGCTGTTACCGATGGAGCATCCCACCATCCCGGCAATCTCGTTATGCTCGTACCCTTCCACGTCGTGCAATACAAAAATCTTGCGATATCCTGGAGGCAATTCGTCGATCGCCCGCTGCAGTTGCAACCGATTGATTGAGCCGGCCAGCACCGGATCTTGCGCTCCCAGTTCTTTCCGGGGAGTCTCCTCTTCGGTTTCGATGGTCTCTTCGAGGGAGACCAGGGGAAGGCCTTTTCTCCGCAACTGCATCAGGACGACATTGACTGCCATCCGATGAAGCCAGGTGGAAAAAGCCGATTCGCCTCGAAAAGTTGCTATTTTGCGGAACAACTGCAGGAAAGCTTCCTGCGTCAGGTCCTCGGCCTGGGCCGTATTGGCCGTCATGCGAAGGCATAGAGAATACACGCGCCGCTTATGGAGGTTGTACAGGACTTCGAAGGCTTCAGCGTCCCCGCCCTTGGCCCGCTCAATCGCCTCGGCTTCGGAAAGCCGGTCATCCTGTGGCTTTTTTGCGTCCGTCAAGTCGCCTTTTCCGGCCGCACACAGTCAGATGCGGCGTAACTATCTTTTCGTTGTACTGCTTGCGGTCTTCACTCGTATATTCCCGGCGCCCGCCATGAAGCGAACTTATTGTGGCAATTGAGCTTGCCCTGCTTTCGACTCACGAGGTTACTTTCGTACCCCCGAAGCCTAATTGGCTGAGCTTGAAACCGTCAACCTGCCGCACCCAGGGTTTCTGATCAGGCCGGAGCTGCAGAAGCAGTGGTGATGGTTTCCAGGCCGTGGCTGTGGGGTCCCATCTCTCTTTGCCTCAGCAGGAATGAGAAAAAGACCCCGACGAAGCCCAGAATGGAGAAAATCCACATTCCCAGGCGGTAGCCTGCCGGGTTCGAAGCGCTGGCATTTCCGTAGTCGTTAGCCCAGCCGATAGCCAGATTAAAGCCGAACAGACCGATATTCTGGATCATTGTCATCAGCCCGTAGGCTGTCCCCAGTTTGGACTGCTCGACAATGTAGGACACCGAGGGCCACATCACAGCCGGAATCAAAGAAAATGCCACCCCCATCATGGCCATGGGAACGTAAAGAGTAATCCGGGTGTAGGCCATCATCAGGTAAACCGGGATCAACAGCATGGAACCGAACATCATTAACAGCGCGCGCTTGCCGATCCTGTCCACCAGAAGTCCGAAAAGGGGCGTGCCGATCATCGAAAACAATGTCAACATGCTGGACAGAAATCCTCCCGCTTCCCGAGAGGTTCCGTGGGCTTCCATAAAGAACTTCACCGCGAATGTCTGGAAGGGGAAGATCGCTGAATAGAACACGACGCAGAGCGCCACGATATACCAGTAGCCAACGCCAAACTTGAATAGATCAGTGAAGACGACCTTGTCGGTTGAGATTTCCCCGAGCTGGTAATTCTTTTCGGCATGAACCTCCATGATCCAGTAAATAAGGGCGCCCACCACGCAGAGCGACGAGAAAGCTAACGAGATCAGGAACGGCCAGCGCCAGTTGGCATAGGCCGCACGGGCCCAGGTGGGTGAATTCAGCGCGGCGAACGATCCCAGGCGCGCCGAGGTCAGATTCATACCGAAAGCGAAGCTCAGCTCTTTCCCTTTGAACCATCTCGCCAGAGCGGTGATCACCGCCACGTTTAACGATTCGGCCCCCATGCCGAAAATCAGCCGTCCGATTGCCATCATCGAGAGGTGACCGGATGATGCGGTTATCGCTGGGCCGATTACGCAGAGCACTCCGAAAATCATCAAAGCTTTTCTCAATCCCAGGCGATCAATGATGAGCCCGCCGATTACGACCGTGAAGATATTGGGAAAGCTGTAAATGCCTTGCAACAGCCCAATGTTGGAGTCCGAGAAACCCAGTTGTTGTTTGAGCACATCGGCGAGGGGACTTAGAGCGTCATACGCATAATAGCTGCCAAACATCGCCAGGCTCACAAAGATCAGGACCATCCAGCGATACAGTCTTGATGGTTCGGGAAGTGTAGTCGCGGGCAAATCAGGTTCCTCGCAATATTCAATTGAGTGCTATGAGGGCATGAAGATTAGCAGATGACGGGCTGTTAACACAGGCATCGGAATCTTCCCGTTGCCTGGTTTCGCCGCGAAACTCGTCCGCAACCTCAGCCATAACATTCGATCGGTGCATCAATAATCAAGGCTAACTAATTGTTTTTAAGCAACTTAAGTGATTCACATTCCAACCCAACCCCGCCCGTAACCCATGCATCATAGTTTCGAAGAAAACTACTAAATAGGATCAGGGCATTCAGGAGGATGAATAAGTCATGAATCGAATTGCGCTTATCGGCGTTTTAGCTTTCAGCGTCGCGGCCCCAAGCTGGGTTGTCGCACAGACAGAAAACCATGTGGAGGTCGGGGCCTTTGCCGATTACTATCGCTATGACCGGACCAGTCCCGTCAATTTTGTGGGGGCCGGTGGTCGCGTCGGCTTCTATGTAAATCCTTTCACCAGCATAGAAGCAGAAATGGCATACGACTTCGCGCGTAATAACACATTCACTTGCTCAAATTGTGTTAACACGACGTTTGTAACTACCAGGGTGCGTCCGCTGCACGGTCTGTTTGGACCCAAGTTTAATCTGGGCAAATCCAAGGCGAACTTTTTTGTGACTGGAAAAGTTGGCTTTGTAAACTTCAGCAACTCTAATACCAGCGTCGCGGGCTCGATCAGTAACGTGGCGGATGGTGCTACCCGCTTCGCGGTTTATCCTGGCGTCGGCGTGGAGGGTTTCTGGGGGCCAATCGGCCTGCGCGCTGAGGTTGGCGATGAGGTCTATTTCCTCGGAGGTCCTCAGAACAATCTGCGAGTAACCTTCGGACCGCATTTCCGCTTCTAACTAACCATCGCTCAGTCACGGACGCGAAAACGGCAGCTGAAACTGGCTGCCGTTTTTCTTTTTTTGTGATAGTATCCCGCCCACGTTTGGGGACACCTCTCCGCTGCTGCACAGCTATGAATCCTTTCAGCATCACCCCTCGCGCAGGGCTTTTCCTCCTTGGCGTCACTCTGACATTTGCAAGCCTGGCCCAGCCGCAATCCACAAATGAAGTCCATGTGGCGCCGCGCCCCGATTCGGCGCCAAACCAAATTATTCCGTCGTTCGAACTGGATCCCACCCTGCGCCATATAAAGCCGTTGCGGGTTGATGTCGACCTAGTGCTGGTGCCGGTCACGGTCACTGACTCGATGAATCGGATGGTTCTGGGGCTTACGCAGCCGAATTTCCGGATTTTCGAAAATGATCAGGAACAACAAATCGATTATTTCGCGGTGGAGGACGCGCCTATTTCCGTCGGCCTGGTGCTCGACTTGAGCAAGAGCATGAGCAACAAATTCGTTACCGAGCGGGCTGCAGTCGACGAGTTCTTCGGCAACGCTAATTCTCAGGACGACTACTTTGTGGTGACCTTCGCGGATCGACCTTCAGTGCGTGCCACCGCCACGCAGTCGATTGACGAAATCCAACAGAAACTGTCTTCCGATATCCCGGATGGACACACGGCGCTTCTCGATGCCGTGTACCTGGCCATGTCAAAGATGCGTTCCGCACGGTATCCGCGGAAGGTTCTATTGATTATTTCCGACGGCGGCGATAACCACAGCCGCTACGGTCTGAAGGAAATCAAAAGCCTGGCTCGGGAGGCAGATGTTGGTATTTACGCTATCGGCGTCTTCGACAGCATGCTTTTCAGGAGCTTTGAAGAATTCATGGGCAAGCGATGGCTTCGCGAGATCACCGATGTCACCAGCGGACACACGGTCTCGGTCGACAACTATGAAAAACTGCCCCGGATTGCCGCCAGCCTCAGCCGGGAAATGCGCAGTCAATACGTGCTGGGATACCGGCCGCGCCATCATGCCCACGATGGAAAATGGCGCAGGATCAAAGTTCAAGTCGCGTCCCCGGGCGACTCTGATAGAGTGCAGGCCTATTATAAGAAGGGCTACCCAGCGCGATAGTTGGCCTTATAGAATCCGAGCTGCATTTCGTCCTCTAATGCGCGCCTGGCCGGATCGAAATCGGCGGCGATAAATGATAGAGTATCGAGCTTAACTAGAAGCAACGGGACGGCTTGATTCCAGCCGGAGGAGTTCCTTATGGCGTTAATCTACGACCTGGTGAAAGACCGCCGCGTGTATTCGATCGAAGCCGACAACACCGTCCTGGAAGGCGCCCGTTTCATGATGGAACACAATATTGGCGCTTTGCCGGTGCTTCGCAATGGAGAACTGGCGGGCATTTTTTCGGAGCGCGACATCATGAATCGAGTGGTCGCCGCGGGACGCATGCCCGGCACAACGAAAATTTCTGAAGTGATGACCGCAAATCCTAAGGCTGTAAGTATTCAGGAGAGCATCGAAAACTGCATGTTCCTGATGCGCGAATTCGGTTTTCGGCACATCCCTATTGTGGACGGCAAGGAGCTCAAAGGCCTGGTTTCACTGCGGGATATCCTGCTGCGCTACGTCGCTCAGAAGGAAGCAGACGACCGTCGCATGGCGGTGTAAAAACCAGCTACTCTTCCCAAGGATACTTGTGCCTAATTCGTCCGCCGGCGCAGAATTACGTCCCCGACGCTGGGCGGCAAGCTGAAAGGGAATTCCACCACGCGGTTCGGAAGCGACACCCGCAACACGAATTCTTCCTTCTTCTTCCAGGCTCCGATCCACTTATCTTTGGCGCGAAAGAAAATCCACCCGCTGGCTTGCGGATTGGCGGCATCGAGTTTCACGTCGCGCAGGCCCCGGGTGGTTAGAAATTCCTGCACTTCGACCAGTTCTTTTTCGTACGCTCGCACCATCGCTTCTTTCGCTTCTTTCTTTTCCGGATGCTTCTCGATTTCACGCACATTCTCCTCCGCGAATGCGTCGACATTGTTCTGGTACTCGGTAGCGAACGCGTCCGGATCCAGCGCGCTATGCACCACGTGCGAGTGCGTCACGAATTCCAGGGAGATTTGCCTGCCCGCGATTTCCTGTTCTCCCGCGCCCCGATAACGAAACGTCAGCACCAGTCCGAGGAATGGATCGAGGCGGTGCCTGGTTCGCTGTAATTCCTGGGAATCCACCACCAGCGTGATCCCCAGGTCCTCCATCCATAAGCCGTAGCGGTATTTCCCATCATCACCGCGAACAAAGGTGCATCCTTGACGCCCTTCTGCCCAACGCAGGGCAGGCTGCAGGTCTTTGTTTTTGGAAGGAGAAAGAGCAGTGTTTTTGGAAGGAGAAAGAGCAGCGTTTTTGGAAGGAGAAGCAGCAGCCCAGGCGATAGCCGCCGCAAGGATAAATGGCACAGTCAGACAGCGCTTCGCGTTTTGAGCAACACAAAGCAGCGTGCCTGTCTGATTCATGAGAGTGAGGATTACACGCCGATCGGTCGACGCAGTAAAACAAAGTTATGGTCCAACACCGCGAATCGCTGCCCCTGCAATTCGGTTGAGTATGTTACGGGGCAAAATGCCTTGTCAATGCATGCTCAATCACTCCGGGTTCCGTTGAAGACCTGGGGGAACCTCAGAGCCTGAAAGCCATCTTATAAAGTTGCCGTTCCCAGTCGTGGTACTGCAGCTTCGCGTACTCCGCCTTGGCTTCTTTCAGGATGGGGCTCGTGTCTGGCAGCGCGGGATTGAGTTTCCAAGCGAGCTATGACGGGAACAATCGGCTGACCATGGTCGGGTCGTTCGTTCCGACTTACGACGCAGCGGGCAACCTATTGACTGACAGCTTCCACACCTACACCTGGAACTCGGACAACAAGCCTAGCTCCGTCGATGGGCGCACGATCACCTATGACGCATTCGGGCGAGATAGCGAACGAATCAATGCCGGGGTGGATAACCAGTACGTGTATTTCAACGGACAGAAGCTTGCAGTGATGGACGGTTCGACGCAGGTGCGGGCTTATGTTCCTCTCACAGGCGGCACGGAAGCACTCTATGTCAACGGCGCATTATCGGGCTATCTGGTTCCGGATTGGCTCGGTAACCTGCGCATCGGGGCCACTCCCGCGCGTGCGTACAAGTTCAGCCAGGCGTTCGCGCCGTTCGGCGAGACCTACGCCACGGGCGGGAGCGTCGCGGTCAATACCTTCACGGGGAAGAACAACGATACCATTGTGGATATGTTTGACTTCCCTGCTCAAACTTGCATTCGTCGCAAGGTCGCTGGGTATCTCCTGACCCGGCTGGGCTAGCGGCGGTCGAGCCGTCCAATCCGCAGTCCTGGAATCGGTATGCCTA
>CATPBY010000094.1 GCA_955652845.1 uncultured Terriglobales bacterium
CGGGCGCCTGAACCTCGCTTTTGGGTGGCTGCGGCAAGGGCTATCGCCATCGGAAACGGCCGAGCGCCTCGCGGTGGCAGCGCGGATCTCCCAGCGCCAGGCGCATCGGTACGTGGAACAAGCACGGCAACTCAAGGCTCCTGTTCCGGCCGTGGAGGCCAAGATCGTGTTTACAGTGAAACTGCCGCAGTTGTTGGTGGAGCGCCTCCATCGGTATGCCGAAGCAACGGGAGAGACACTGAGCGAAATCGTCGCCCGAGCCTTGTGGGCCGTGCTCCGGCGCGGGGGAGGGCATGGCTGACGGCGGCCCCACAACTCGCTATGAAGTTCGAATGGAGCATTGCTCGGATCGCCTGTTGCCGGAAAAACTTGCGCAAGCCTATCAGTTGCTGGTGCCGGAACGTGTCGCGCCGGCGGCCAGGATTTTGAAGGAGAAGAAAGATGAAGCCAATCGCAATGTATGCACGTGTATCATCGGAGCGACAGAAGGAACAGGAAACCATTGCCAGCCAGATAGCGGCGTTGCTGGAGCATGCAACGAAGCAGAACTGGACGGTTCCCCCAGAGTGGCAGTTTCTGGACGAAGGCTATAGTGGCGCCAGTTTGGTGCGGCCCGGATTGGACAGCCTGCGCGATCGAGTAGCAGAAGGCCAGATCGACACGGTTGTGGTGCTATCTCCGGACCGTCTAAGTCGTAAGTACGCTTACCAGATATTACTAACTGAGGAGTTACATCGACATGGAGCGGAGTTAGTGTTTATTAAGTCACCGCCGGCAACGACACCGGAAGAGCGACTTCTCACACAGGTGCAGGGCATGATCGCCGAGTATGAGCGGGCGCAGATAGTGGAACGGACGCGCCGTGGCAAGCGACATCGGGCACGGCAGGGATCGGTGAACGTGTTATCGGGCGCACCGTATGGTTACCGGTACATGAAGAAGACCGATTCCAGTAGCGCTTACTACGAAGTGGCGGAGGCCGAAGCCGTAGTAGTTCGCTCAGTGTTTGACCTGTTCACGGTGAAGCAGTTCAGTATCGGCGCCATTACCCGAACCCTGAATGAACAGGGGATATCGACACGCACCGGAGACTCCCGCTGGGAGCGCAGCACGGTGTGGGCCATGCTTGCAAACCCAGCCTATGTGGGCAAGGCCTGCTTCGGCAAAACGGAGCGGAAGCCGCGTCAGCGAATTACACGCCCGTTGCGCCAAAAGGGCGGATACAGCAATCGTTGTGGAGCCAATCAGGAACGGCCACGGGCGGAATGGATCGAGATCGGAGTGCCGCCGCTGATCAACGAGACAACTTTTACCCTGGCAGAAGAACAATTGGAAAAGAACAAGCGGTTCTCTCAACGGCGAACGATTGAACCAAGTTTACTGCAAGGAATGCTGGTGTGCGCGCGCTGCGGCTACGGTTTGTATCGCAGCTCTACTCGGACCACTCAGCGCAAGCTTCACTACTACCGATGTCTTGGTTCCGATGTCTGGCGGCACCTTAAGCACGCAGTTTGTGAATGCGCGCCGATTCGGCAGGACTACTTAGACAACTTAGTCTGGAAGGAAGTAATTAACTTACTGGAAGACCCTATCTTATTGCAGGCCGAAATTACTCGGCGCGTGGATGCAGCCAAGAGAACTGACCCTGCACGGCAACATCAAGAGCATCTGCAGCGAGAGCACAGTCGCCTGGAGAAAAGTGTGGAGCGGCTCTTAACAGCCTACCAAGAGAGCCTCTTGTCTCTGGATGAGTTGCGCAAGCGAATCGATCCGCTGCGCAAACAACTCAACGCAGTGCAGGCCGAACTCCAGGCTTTGCACGCGGCGGCATCTGATCAGGAGCAGTATTTACGATTGATCGAGGGCTTGGCTCAGTTCCGGGAGCGACTCCGCAGCCGCGCGGAAACCATGGATATCATGGAAAGGCAGAAGATTGTTCGATTGCTGATCAAGGAGGTTCTCGTCGACTTCGATACCATCACGATCAGGCACTGCCTACCAATCCCGCAGGATCCAAGCCCTCAATCGGGACCGTCGGCGGGCAGTGGTAGCACTTCGCGGCGGGCCGGCGGCGGTGGTTACCTTTTGCGTTCAGGGAGTCATCACCGATCCCTGCGGGGTCCCTTCCTCTGTCTCGAACCACCGGCCGTCTTCCATCACGCCCGCCTTCAGCCATTTCTGGATCAGTCGGACGATCCGTTTATCGGCAATCCGATGCTCGACGAATTTAATCAGCCATTCATGCGAAATTTTATCGAAAAATGACCGGATATCTAAATCAAGCACCCAGTCCACCTTCGTGCGCGTAATTCCGGCATACAGTGCGTCCAATGCATCATGCTGGCTACGCCCTGGCCGAAAACCATACGAAAAGCCTTTGAAGTCCTCTTCCCAAATCTGGTTAAGAACTGTCCCTACCGCATGCTGTACGATTTTGTCTTCCAGCGCCGCGATGCCCAATGGCCGTTCTCTGCCATCTGGTTTCGGGATCCAGACTCTCCGCGATGGTTGCGCTCGCTAGGCCCCGCGATGGATTCGATCATGCAAGTCAACGATCTTTGGCTTTAGATCTTGTCCATAGTCTTCCCACGTTGTGCCATCCACTCCTGGCGCCGCCTTCTTCTTCAAACCGAAGTAGCTTTGCTCGAGCAGATCGACCGTCACATGGTGTAGCAGATTGTTGAACTGCAGTTTCCTATCTTGCTTGGCTGCTTCCCGCACACGTTCCAGCCCGCTTGGCCCGCGTTCCCGATCCTGCGCCCGGCGCGAGTTAGACTGTTCCGTGTTCTCCTTGGTCAGCGGCCTTCCCTCCACCACTGTACGACTCCCCGCTGCCGTGCATGTTGGAATTAGAGCTCATCGCTTTCTCCAACCGGCCCGCCCCCTTGCGGCGGCTCGGGCAACAAACAGGGCCTCTCGGTTCTCGCCCATGAAGGTTCTAGGCATGCTCTGGTCTGCGACTCCGCAGGGTCTTCAGCGGGCTCGCTATAGCGC
>CATPBY010000095.1 GCA_955652845.1 uncultured Terriglobales bacterium
CCACGGCTCCGCCAGCGAGCAACATAGGATAAGCGGGAGCGAGGTAGTAATCCTTTCCATGCAGAACCATGAATATGCTCAACAGGGACAGGTATATCCAACCTAAAGCGCGATACCGCGTTCCCGAACCCCCCAGGAAAAATCCGAGGCCTGCCAGCCACACCGGAAACAGTACAGGATGCATCATCATGATCTGCTGAATAATGAACGCACCCGGACCTAGTATTACGTTCTTCCCGCTGGCCGCGACGTTATGCAAATCTTCGAGGGTCGGAAAATTACGGTGAATCTGCCAAACGAGATTGGGCGAAAAGATAGCCAGCGCGATGACGCCTGCGATCCAAATCCAGGGCTTGAGGAATTCTCTTCGCTGTGCGGTCAGCAGGAGACCAATCACAACCGCCAAACCGAAAAATGCGGTTGAATGTTTGTTCATCAATCCCAGGCCCGCGAGAACTCCAAACCCGATCCAGCGCCGTGAATCACCGGTCTGAATGATGCGGATCAGCACGTAAACGCAGCCCATCCAGAACAACGGCTCAAAGCAATTCATCGACAGGATGCTGTCACTGCCCAGGTATTCAGGGGCCATGAGTACCGACAAGCCGGCAAGGCCCTGGGCAAAACCATTGCCGCCCAGTCTCCAGGTCATGAGCATGGTAAGCACTACCAGAGATGCGCCCGCGATTGCGGGAAACAGACGCAGGGCGTGCAAAGATCCACCCAGCAGAAGCGCAATGCGAGAGACCAGACCGATCATCGGCGCGTGATCCACATATCCCCAGTCCAGATGTCTTCCGCAATCCAGAAAATAAAGTTCATCACGGAAATAACCGTATCGTCCGGCCAGCAACAAGTGGATCAACAGCTTTGTGCCCGCGAAAGCTGCAATCAGGCCGCCGCTGGGAGCTTGCATAGTTTCCGTGGCAGTGGAGGCCGGGGGAAGCGGGGCGGTCGCTCCTCCGAGTGACGATAACCTGTTCAGGCCTAGAAGCTTATTACGTGGGAGAAGTACGGCTGGCTGCACTCGCATTGGACGTTCATCCTACTGGAGTAATCGGATGATATACGAAGACATAGGAAGACAGTCTGCCGGCTGGAATGCGCCGGCTTCCACTGCATAACTAAGGAGATTACCTCCGTAATGTGCGTCTACTTACGCTTTCGCATTACCCTAACGCGGTAGCCTTTTATAGGTTCCAGGAGCCGCGTATTCTCACGGCAGACACAAACAGGGAAAGCCGGGTCGCCTCTGCGCGGGCCTTTGTTCACAGCCTGAACATCCTCGTAAAGTATGTTCGCCTTTACGGCTTCGATCATAAGCGCACCGAAGGTCAGTTTGAAATTGCCTGGAATGAATTACAGCAGGGCATGCCTAAAGGAGCGGAAGGCGGATTCTTGCTCGGCGTTTCCGAAAATAGACTGCTCATTGATGGCATTGCCCTGGAGAGCGGCCAGGCGGAAAAGAGCTTTGCCAAGCTTCTAACTACGGCTGGGCTGGCCAGTATCCACTTTTCCAATCAGGTCACGGTTGATGATTTTTCGCGGCTGGTGCGAGCTTTCGCGGTTGGAGGCTCGAAGGCTCAGGATGTAGTTAAACAGATCAAGGAGACGTTCGGGGATAACAAACAGGCGTCCATCAGGATCAACGAAGTCAAGTTTGTGGCAGCCGATCCCTCGACCGGTGATGTGACGATTGCCGCACAAATCGCGGCACAGAGCCTGGGGCCTGAGTTCAAGCAGTGGTTGAACAATCCGCAGAAATTGCTGCAACTGATTGCGGCTGCCGAGGGCGCGCAAAGCGGCGGCGGCGCAATGGGGGGAGGGACAGGTCCGGCCGGAGGTATGCCGATTGGACATGTTCCGATTGGAAATGTTCCGAGCGTTCTCGTCCCGGCCGGCGGCGGCAATCCCGTGAATGGTGAAGGCACCGGAGTTTGGGCAGGCGGCGTGGTTCCGCTGCAGGAAGAAGAGGTCGTCCAGGCCATCCGGCTTCTTACCAAATTTGGGCAGGTTAGTGCCGATCCCGACGCAAAGCCCGAACTTCTGCAAAAAGAGATCAGCAACACTGACGCCAACACGAAGGTCAACCTGCAGCAATTGCTGCAGAGCCTGGCATCGACGATTCCCGAGCCGAGCAACGACACACCCCTGCTGATGAAGGCGGCCGAGCACATGGCGATCCGCTTCGCCCTGGATCGTTTCCAGAAGGGCGAAGTGAAGGTCAATGCGGTGCACCAGATGATGGAGCACATGAGCCGGCAGATGGATACGTTGCGTCAGATTCTGCGCATCCAGGAAGACAAAATGGGCAAGGCCGGAATCCTGGTGGGATCGCACGCCGACATCCTGGACCGCATGTTCTGGGCTGAGGTGCCGGAGGCAGGAAAGAAGAGCGTGCTGCTCTCCCATGAGGCTCCCTGCGTGCCTCCGCGCAACGTGCGCCAATTTGTTGAGCTCCTGTTGGATCGCGGCGACACTGAAAGCGCCGGCGCGATTCTCGGCAACTA
>CATPBY010000096.1 GCA_955652845.1 uncultured Terriglobales bacterium
CTCATGTATATCGCGGCGGGCCAGATCATACCTGCGGTGACTGGCAAATCCTGGGAAGACTATGTCCGTGAAGTCATCCTGCGGCCTCTCGGCATGAACTCTACTAACCTGACTACCGATGATTTCAAGGCCGGCACGAACTTTGCGTGGCCACACTCCCAGGTCGATGGCAATTTACAGCCTATCGAATTTCATAATCTTGATAACGCCGCTCCAGCAGGCTCGATCAATTCCTCTGCGAAGGAAATGGCAAAATGGATTCAGTTGCAACTGGCGCACGGCAAATTTCCCGGTCGCGAAACTCGCCTTTTCTCCGAAGAGCAATCCCGGGAAATGTGGACTTCCCAAACCCCACTTCCTATCGACAGCCAGCCCGGTCCTCTTGACGCGCTACGTCCGCAGTTCTCCGCCTATGGGTTTGGGTGGGTGTTGCGCGACTATCGGGGGCGCAAACTGGTTGGTCATACGGGTGCGGTTGCAGGCTTCGTCTCGCGCGTTATGCTTGTGCCGGATGAAAATCTGGGCGTCGTCATCCTCACGAATGCAGAACACGACAGCGCCTTCGACTCTATCCTCTTTCATATTCTCGATCATTATTTCGGGGTCACAGCGGCCGATTGGATCGCGTCCTTCAAAGCGGCCGACGACCAACAAGTAAAGGAAACACAAGCAATATTAAAGCGACACCAGGTGGCTCGAGTCAGCGATTCCAAGCCATCCCTGTCCTTAGATAAATATGCTGGCAAGTACCAGGACGCCTGGTATGGGCCCGTCAGCATAACATTCGAGAATGGCAGGCTGATTTTTCGCCTCGAGCACACCCCGCTGGCCATCGCCGATCTACAGCACTGGCAAAATGACACTTTTCAGGCGCACTGGCGCGATCGTACGATCGAAGATGCTTTTCTCACATTTACCCTCAAACCGGACGGAGCTATCGATCACTTCACCATGGTGCCGGTCTCCCCAGCGGCAGATTTCAGCTTCGACTATCAGGACCTCTGGCTGACTCCGGCGCCGTAGGCAATGGCGGCAGATAGATGGGCCGGGGCCGCAGACTTTCAGCTGCAATGAAAGACTTAATCCATGAATCCACGAAGAACGCTGGTGTTGATTGCAGCTTTGCTGTCACTCGCTGTTGCATATGCCTATGCTCACCGACGAGAGGCGAACTGCCTGGAAACGCAGATCACCCAACTTGTTGCCCGAGAGAGTAACGACCGGTCGCCCGGCTGGGCTGTTCTGTTAAGAAAAAATGGCCGAACAGTATTTCAAGCAGGGTACGGAGTGAGAGAACTACGAACGCGAAACGCGATCGACTCACAAACTAACTTCCGGCTGGCATCGTGCACAAAGCAATTCACTGCCATGGCCGTAATGCTGCTGGTGCATGATGGCAAATTGAAGTATGACGACCGCCTCACGGACTTATTTCCGGATTTTCCGGAATACGGGAGACTCATTACCATTCGCAATCTCTTAAATCATACTTCCGGCCTGCCGGACTATGAAGATCTGATGTCTCCAGCATCCTTCGCGAAGGATGGCCGATGGACCGAAACACACCAAATCCGCGACGTCGAAGTGTTCGCGCTGTTAGAAGCACAAAATCATGGCAAGTTTGCCCCCGGAACACAATGGTCTTACAGCAATTCCGGCTATGTCGTTCTAGGTCTCGTGACCGCAAAAGTTTCAGGAAGACCGTTTGAAGACTTCCTGGACGAACGAATCTTCAAGCCGTTAAAAATGAACCACACGGTGGCGCACGTGAAGGGAAAAAATGAGGTTCCTAAACGCGCGTATGGTCACTCCAAAGAAGACGGCGCCTACCAAGAGACCGATCAGGACGCGACGTCGGCAACTCTTGGCGACGGGGGTATTTATTCTAATCTCGAAGATTTAGCCAGGTGGGACGATGCTCTGGAACAGCACCGGCTTCTTAGCGCAGCCGAGATGGAGCCCGCCCTTACCGAGGTGAGGCTGGCCGACGGTTCTCCGCCCTCCTGGGCCAGCGGTCCGGATGACGCCGACCCGCAAGCCGGCAAGCCCGTAGCATACGGCTTCGGTTGGTTCCTTGATCCCTATGAAGGCCACAAGCGTATGTGGCACTACGGCGATACGATTGGTTTCAAAACAGCCATCGAACGGTTTCCGCACGATAAGCTGACCATCGTTTTACTGGCAAACCGGTCAGACTCAGATCCGGTGGCGCTGGGAAAAGTGGCTGACTTGTTCTTATCTCCCGGGAAGAACACGGGTTGCCCAGCTGTTACTACTCGGCCGAGTTTCCCGATGCAGAACAAAGAAGTCAACCGTCTTTCGCCACACCATCGATTTGTAATCGCATTTTCTTCGCCTGGCTGAATCGGCGAAACCGGACCAGCAATGTGCTGTTCAGAGAATAGGGCACAAAGCTTGCCTGCTGGGTAAATTGGGACACTTTCTCCAGTCCGGTTTGAGAACAAAATCGGCGCAATTGCGGCGGTTTCTCGAGGTTTTCTGAGGAATAGGGCGTGTTTTCTCTGCGTTCCAGACTGCGTGGCGGAGCGGAGTGGATTCGAACTCCCAGTACACGTCTCAATGGCGTAAGAGCCGACGGATGCGTAAGTTACAGAGAATAACTCGGTTATCGGGAGACAGAGGGTTGGGTGGAGTTACAGTACTATGGCAAACCAGTGCGGTTTCCAGTCCGATCAAAAGGCGAAGGCTGGCGATTGTCGGCCAGACAGGCCGTATTTGGAGTCTCGCCCTAGTCCAAAATGGTTAGCTCTTGACTGATTGCCTAGCGGGCAGTCCAAAATCGAAAAATGTTCTCCGGGCGAGGCGCTCGCCGAGAAGCGAACGACTGGCGATTTTCTATGCTTCCTGCTCATGCTACTTGCAAACAACTTCCTACGTTGCAGAGATGTCTATTTCACTAGCCACAACGGCTCCTGACGGATCAACTACAGCGCGCGCCCGTAATGAACCAGTACTTTCAGCTGGGGATGCGACGGGGACGAAAGATCGCGAAAGTCGCCATGCCTAGAAAACTGCGATTCGTTTGTTCTGGATGATGCGCTAAGAATGGGACTACGAGTAGATGAAAAAGTTCGGTTCGCACGCAGGACAGCCCGGAAATCGCGATGGTGTGCAGCAGAGCATCGAGTAATTGATTGGGCGTCCTGCTCCTCTTTATTAGGAGGAGTTTGAAGTAGTAATCATGATCCAGGAATGGATCGAAGAGATGCATGAGTCGGATCGAGAATCCTGACCTGAAACGATTACGGAGCGAGCTTTTGGTTGACACGGCACTTCTTCAATTAGAGCAAAATGGCGCAACGGCTCGCGTCAGATGAATGGAAATTAATGTGTTTTAACTTCTTGTCATTGGGTTAAGCTCGGTGCGCACAGAAGGAGCCCTCCCATGGCCTGTGCTTCGAGTATGAGGACGCTGGATGTAGGTCTTCTGGTTTTAGCACTAATCTGCGGTGCAACTGCAGGCGCTCACTCCCAAGTCGCGGGTGGGACTATCTCGGGGACGGTTACCGATAGCAGCGGCCGAGTCATCAACAACGTACGAATTACAATCACCAACCTCGCCACCGGCGTTACGCGGGAAGTCACCACAAACGACGAAGGCTTCTACTCTGCACCCAACCTGCTGCCGGGAACGTACGAGCTGAAGTTCTCCGCCCAAGGTTTCAAAATTGAGGCGCGTAGCGGTATCGAGCTGACGGTCGGAGCCTCGGCTGCTTTGGATCAGACATTGAGTGTTGGTTCGGCGACCGAGACGGTCAGGGTGCAAAGCGAAGTTCCCGCTGTGCAGCTTTCCACCTCCGACATCAGCGCCGTGGTGAACGCGACTACGGTTCGCGAGCTGCCGCTGAACGGCCGCAGTTGGACCGATCTGGCGGAACTCCAGCCGGGCGTGAGCGCGATTCACACTCAACCTGACTTTTCCGCAGGCACGGATCGAGGAAATCGGGGGTTCGGACAGC
>CATPBY010000097.1 GCA_955652845.1 uncultured Terriglobales bacterium
GCCCTAAGCAAAGCGTAACGGCGAGCCAGGTCCTCCGCGTAGTTCAAGATGGGAAGCCATGCGTGGCGCGCCTCGTCCATCGTGGGGGTATGACGCAACGGGCCGCCCTGGTAAGGAAGCGGGTCGTCGACGATATCCGTGGTCGTCGCAGTCCCCGCGGGTACCGAGTAGCGGCGGGCGACATCTGCGAACTGAGCGCAGAATGCCGACGGATCGGCTCTAAGTCGCTGGAACTGTTCGCGGTGATGCCAGCCCCAACCAGGATTGGCGTCCGTCATGGCCTGGTTCTGCAGATGGACGACCACTGTCTTGGCGAGAAACTGTCCAGCGCTTCGAATCGGAAGGTGGCCCAGCAGAGCTCGGCCGTCATGAGTAGGCGGTATTTGGCGCCCCTCTTTGACAACCCCGTGACTTCCCTGCTCGATCCGCAGACGCCTTATCTGGCTGGTTGCGAGATCCACGACAACCCCTATTTTCCGATTTGTCGCCGGTGCCGCGAGGAATTATCGAAGCAGGGTGATGAAATAGCGATAGCGTATCTTTCTCCCGAAGAACGATATGTGGAAAAGTTGGCGACGCCCGACGTTACCATTGCCGACCTTATTGGAGACATCGATCCGATCAAGGCGGCGCGCGGCGGACATGAACTGAGCAGCGATATGACCGTTCACTATGGGCTGCTTCCCCGCGCCAATCGTGGCATTTTCGCCATTAATGAACTTCCCGACCTGGCGGGCAAAATTCAGGTCGGGCTGTTCAACATCATGCAGGAAGGCGATGTGCAGATTAAGGGTTATCCCATTCGGTTGCCGCTCGACGTCGCTCTCGTCTTTAGCGCCAATCCCGAGGATTACACGGCGCGCGGCAAAATTATTACGCCGCTGAAAGATCGCATTGGTTCTGAAATTCGCACTCACTATCCAGCGACAGTCGAAGAAGGAATTGCCATCACCACGCAAGAGGCGTGGACGCAGCGTGACGGATATAAGCTTCACGTTCCCAAGTTTGTGCAAGAGGTGATTGAACGCATCGCTTTCGCGGCGCGCGAAGACAAGAAAATCGACAAGCGCTCCGGGGTGAGCCAGCGTCTGCCAATTTCCTGCATCGAGAATGTGATTTCCAATGCCGAGCGGAGGGCGATCCACCATGGCGAGAAAGTGGTTGTACCGCGCATTGGCGATGTGTACGCAGCGCTGCCTGCCATTACCGGCAAGTTAGAGCTGGAGTACGAAGGAGAGATGAAAGGCGCTGACCACGTTAGCCGCGAGCTGATTCGCACCGCGATTGCCAAGACTTATGACGGCTACTTCAACGGCGTAAATACCCAGCAGATCGTGCAGTGGTTCGATCTGGGGGGAGAAATTCAGATGGCGGATTCCGCCAGCGCGGCAGACGCCCTGCAATCGCTGCGGGCTATCCAGGGACTGATGGATAAGCTGGTTAAGCTGAACGTTGGCCCTAAAGACACTTCGGAATTACAAGTCTCAGCCGCGGAGTTCGTCCTCGAGGGTCTGCATGCCCATAAGCGCATCGGAAGAAATGAGGAACGGGTGTTCAGCGCGGGCGAGAAACTGCCCAAGCCGGCTGAGAAGCCCTTCGAGCGGGAGGATCCGCCATTTCGCGGCAGAAGACCGTATAACTAGTCGTTCGTCATTAATCGTCAGTCTTGCGCTGCAGGCGGCACGGCGAAAGCGAAGACGCTGCAGTTAAAACCAAGGACCAACGTCCAAAGACGAACCACTAAAGACTAAAGACTAAAGACTGACCAGGCTCTCTCTATGAGACGCATCCGCTACAGCAAGTATGTTCCCGATCCGGCGGGTGAAATGAGCATGGAAGATCTGCTCAGCGCTTTGTCTGATTACCTGCTGCAGAGCGGATTCCAGAACTACATCTATAGCGACTTCCCTCAGGGAGAACAAACCCTCGACGACCTGCGCCGCGCCCTGGAGCAGGCTTTGCTCGACGGCAATTTTCTCGACGAAGAAATGCGCGACCGCTTGCAACAGATGCAAATGGACGGCTCGCTCGATGAACTGATCGAGCAGTTGATTGAACGCATGCAGCAGGAGGATTACATCAGCATTGACCAGCCCCACGATCCATCGCGCCGATCGAGTGTCGGCGGCCAGATGGGCGAGGGGCAACCGCAGGCCAAGTTCGAGATCACAGATAAGAGCCTGGACTTTCTCGGTTTCAAGACCCTGCGCGATCTGATGGGATCTTTAGGCAAGTCGAGTTTCGGACGTCATGACACTCGAGACTTGGCGACCGGTATTGAAACCAGTGGCGCCTCCAGGAACTACGAGTTCGGGGATACGCTCAATCTCGACATCACCGCAACGCTTTCCAACGCCATCCAGCGCGAGGGTCTGCAGTTACCGCTGAACATCGAGTACTCCGATCTCCAGGTGCACCAGTGTGAATATCAGTCTTCGTGCGCGACTGTGCTCATGCTCGATTGCTCGCACTCCATGATTCTTTACGGTGAAGACCGCTTCACACCAGCCAAAAAAGTTGCCATGGCGCTTTCGCACCTGATTCGCACCCAATATCCAGGCGATTCCCTGTCCTTGATCCTTTTTCATGACTCGGCGGAAGAAGTGCCGCTCTCGCAGCTGGCTCGCGTGAAAGTGGGCCCGTATTACACCAACACCCGCGAAGGACTGCGGTTGGCGCAGCGCCTGCTGCAACGCCAGCGCAAGGACATGAAACAGATCGTGATGATTACCGACGGCAAGCCCTCCGCGCTTACACTCGAAGACGGGCGCATCTACAAGAACGCCTTCGGGCTGGATCCACTGGTGGTAAGCCAGACGCTGGAAGAGGTTTCCAAGTGCAAACGCGCCGGTATCCTGATCAATACCTTCATGCTGGCGTCGGATTACGGCCTGGTGCAATTTGTGCAGAAGGTCACGGAGATGTGCCGCGGCAAAGCTTATTTCACTACGCCTTACACCCTCGGGCAATATCTGCTGATGGACTACATGTCGCGCAAAACCAAGACCATTCATTGATCGGAACGCCGCGCTCACGAAACCACTGCGCATGACACCGTTCTCAGAGGGCGAGAGCGCCCGTACTGCACACTGATTAGACGCGGCGAATTGTCGGTGACCTGTTCGAGTCCGGGAAGACGAAAGTGTAGGTCTCTCCCTTGCGGACATTTGTGACCAGAACCGGCCGAAAACAAGCGATGCAAGTCCCACCGGGGCGGCGGACGCTCGGATACACGATTCCGGACGATCCTGATTTTAATAACTCAACCGCAAGCGCTTGCGAAGCGACATAACTGTCAGGCGACAGGTAGTCTCCATATTGCTTCGATCCTCGACTGTTCGCTGCGCGGAGATCGTGGAACTCGGCGCGAAAATCTGCCAGATAGTCAGCGTAGTCGGCAACTTCTTCTTCATCCCATTTTATTTCCTGCAGCCAGCGCTGCCGGTGATAAGCCACTTCCGCCTGCGAAGTCTTCAATTCAAAAGCGGCGTACCAGGCGCCACGGTCGGCCGAGTTGAATCGCGACCCATCCGGAGCGGGATGGCAAAATGCCGCATTGATGATCCGATAGGAGGGAATCCCAAAGACCAGTTCCCTGGCATCAATACCCAGCGATCGGCCTGTTTGCGCCCACAGGCGGTCGTTGGTTGCGTTATCGAGTTCAAAGATGCGGTCAAGAGTTTCTTCGTCGCCGGTCAAGCGTGCCAGCACTGAAGCGCCGTCGTCGGCGAATTGAGCGGGAATCAGTCGATGAGCGTCTCTTTGATCAATCAGGCTGGTTGCCGGAAGCGACTTCACCCACTCACCTGCCGCCGCGGCGACTATCCAGCAACCGGCGCACTACCATCATGGCAGGCATCCCGCTGTGAGCGAGCAACCACAGCGGTGACGAATTGCTGAATAAAGGGTTGCTGTTGGGCCTCGAAATCCACTGGTTCGCCAGCTTTCGGCTGAAAAGAATATTCAGAGACTTGAAAATACCGATCAGCAGGGAAATGCGGGTAAGCTCATCCTGGGTTAACAGCCCTTTGTGAGTTTTCTTTAGCTCGTAGAACCGTCCATGAGAGAGCCCTCCCAGCAGCGCCATGGCATCTTCATTCTTTAAGTCCCACAGCTCGATAATTTTGAAAAATGCCTCAATTGCGGCTGGGCTGAGCCGCTTGCGGGTGGCAGGATCCGTCAGATCGGGCACCTTCCGTAAATCCAGGCCTAGATCCGGGACTGATGAAGTGAGCAACACAATGCTCCTAATACGTAGTATATTAACTTCGGATATGGAGTTTGTCAATTCTTCTGGATTGGATTGTTGCGAGCAAGAGCGCCCGCGTTATACGTGGGTGATTTCCGCTACTGCCCGCCACGCCTGATCAATGGCGCAGTCGGTGTAGGCATAGGCGCCGGCGTCGGCGTTGGCGATGGCGATCCGGCCGAATGGCTTGCGCGCCACTTCGCAGGGAGTTTCTCCACCTTCCAGCCAGAACTTATCCCACAGCGAATTGTATTCGTAGGAGTAGCCGTGCGGCCAGCGGTTGGCGGTGATCGCGGTAATGTCGCGGGCTGGATCAAACCCTCCCGGACCAAGTGTCCGCGCCAGTTGATCGCGGATGTTGCGTTCTATAGTTTCAAACGTGGTATTGAAA
>CATPBY010000098.1 GCA_955652845.1 uncultured Terriglobales bacterium
GCTGATTCGTCAAGGATTCGGCTGTCCGCCGCGGATGAGGCGGTTCTTTCATCATGACCGAAACCGCGAAAATCCCGTCGTGAGGTGACAACAACAGTGTCGAAGAGTCCCGACTTCACCAGTCTTCTGCTGGCCAGTTGCTGCAGTCCGATGCCAAGCGAAAGCATAGCCACGAGCGACGCCACTCCCACCGAGATGCCGAGGGTGGTGAGCGAATTTCGCAATGACGATTCCCGCAGATTGCGCAATGCGAGCTCAGAGAGATCGTAAGTTTTCATAACATCTTTCCGGTTGGAATCCGCTCCACAGCGCTCGGATTGATACGATCGCCGGTCAATTTGCCATCGGCGAGGAAAAGCATTCGTGCGGCATATCGTTCGGCGAGGGCGCGTTCATGGGTCACCATGACGATGGTCATGCCCAGCAATTGGTTGAACTCGCGAATGAGGTCCATGATCTCAGTGCCGGTCTGGCTGTCCAAATTGCCTGTAGGCTCGTCGGCCAACAACAGTTTGGGACGATTAATGAGAGCCCGCGCCAGTGAAGCCCGTTGTTGTTCACCGCCGGAAAGCTCACTTGGATGGTGAGCCATTCGCGCCGACAAACCCACGCGATCCAGGGCGTCGCGCACCAAATGCGGACGCTTGCTCCGGTCCACTTCCGCAAATCTAAGCGGCAGTTCGACGTTCTCCGCCAGGGTCATGCTCGGAACCAGGTTGAAAGACTGGAAGACCATGCCGACAGTGTGCAGACGATATTTCGCCAATTCGACGCGCGACAGCTGAGCCAGGTTCTTAGCCTCAACGATTACGGATCCCGAGCTGGGATGATCGAGTCCGGCGATCAGGTTCAGCAGGGAAGACTTGCCGGATCCCGAACTCCCAAGCAACGCCACGAATTCTCCGGCGCCAACCTCCAGCGAAACGCCGTCTACGGCGCGTATGAGAGTCTGCCCCATCTGGTAGTGACGGCATAGTGAGTCGGTTCGCACAGCGGGTAGAACCTTTGGAGGAGATTGTTCTGACGGTTCCGTCATGGGGTGGCTATCGAATCTCCCCTCTCATGAGACGGAGCGCGTCGGATGGAGTCACATCGGCATCGTCGCTCGAGCTCGAATTACCGTTCTGACCCGGAGCGGGAGGTGCATCTCCTTCGCCCGGCGCAAGGAAAAGGTTTTTGTCCAGACCTTGTTGCTTGGTATACAGATCGAAGTAGCGGCTCTGCATAGCATAGAGTTGCTCGTGCGTGCCTCTCTCCACAATCTCGCCATGCTCAACCACCAGAATCTGATCGGCCCGCCGGATAGTAGAAAGCCGGTGGGCGATCACAAATGTCGTTCTCCCCTGCATGAGATAGGAAAGTCCCTGCTGGATCATTGCTTCCGACTCCGAATCCAGGCTCGAGGTGGCTTCATCGAGAATCAAAATGCGTGGCTCAGCCAGAATGGCGCGGGCAATCGAAATCCGCTGCCTCTGGCCGCCCGAAAGCTTCACGCCGCGTTCGCCCACCACGGTGTCGTATTTGTCGGGAAAGTTTTCTGCAAACTCGTCGACACGCGCGATACGGCAGGCGCGCAGAATCTCTCGCTCGCCAGCATCCGGGCGGGAGAAAGCTACATTCTCGCGGATGGTCCCATCGAACAGAAACGATTCCTGCAGGACCACTCCCAGGCGCGTGCGATATGAATCCAGGCGAACCGTGCTCAAGTCAATCCCGTCGATCAGCACGGCGCCTTCGGTGGGAACATAAAAAGCCGAAATCAACCCGATGATCGTGGACTTGCCTGAACCGGAAGAGCCGACCAGTGCGGTAACGGTTCCTGGTTCCGCGCGAAATGAAACGTCGTGCAAGACAGTACGGTTGCCATCGTAGCTGAAGCAAACGCGCTCGAACTCCAGCGTGCCATGTATGTCATTTAACGCAAATGTGCGCCTCGGGTCCTGATCCTCCGGACGCTCGCCCAGAAGTTCCTGAGTGCGCTCCAGTCCGGCCAGCGCTTCAGTAAGTTGTGTGCCAATGCCGACGATTTGGGTCATGGGCGCAACCAGAAAGCCGAGAAAAAGCGTGTAGGAAAAAAAGCCGCCGACGGTCAGAGCGCCTGCCATAATCTGTCGCGCGCCGACGTACATGATAACGGCGCCGACAACCCCAAGCAGCAGGCTGGCCGCAAGGCTCATGACAGAGGTCGCGGTAAGGGTGCGCATAACGTTGTCCAGCAGACGCCGAACGCCGCGGGCGAAAACCGCCTCCTCGCGCTCCTCCGCGTGATATCCCTTGATCACGCGGACTCCTCCCAGCGATTCGGTCAATCGCCCCGTAACTTCGGCGTTGATCTTACTGCGCTCACGGAGAATCGGACGGATCGTCCCAAACGCCTTCTTGAGTGTGAGCCCGAAGCATAAGAGAAAACCGAAGGCGATCGCCGTCATTAGCGAACTGATGCGAAACAGAATCACCAGCGCGATTGCAGATGTCAGCAAGCCTCCAACAAAATCCACCAGACCCGTTCCCAGCAGATTGCGGACACCTTCCACATCGCTCATAATGCGCGACACCAGCATGCCGGTCTTATTGGAATCGTAAAACGCCACCGGGAGACGGGAGATGTGGGTCTGCACTTTTTGCCGCAGTTCGGCAATCAGGCGCTGCGCCGCCTTCGACAGCAATTGTGTCAGGGAGAAAGAAGAGATGCCCTGAATGATAGTGGCGCCCAGCACGGTGAAGACGAGCCGCCGTAAAAGTTCGATGTGATGTTTCGCAATAACCCCATCGATGAGAAATTTTGTGGAATACGGAAGCACCAGGCCCGATATCCGGTTCAGGATCATCAGCAGAAATCCTAAAGCCAGTAATCCGCGCCGTGGACGTATAAGTTCCAACACCAGCGGAAGAACAGCCCTCAGCCTCTGAGCATTCAGGGGCGGGCGGGAAGGAGTTCGCTGCGGAACGGCACTCACTGTCTCTTTTAGAGTTTAAGCGTACGAGGTTGGGTTCATTATTACTGCTGATATTGATGTCGAAGTCTCGAGTTGCCGATTATTCTCTAACCAGGAGAGTTGTAATACAGATTTACAAGCGTTCAGTCGCTGCTGATCGGGTGTCGTTCATCCTTCATGATTAAGTATTTACGAAACTTTACGGTCATTGACCGAATCTTTACCGCCGTTTCCAGGTACCGCAGTGTTGAATGGATGGTGGTTTCGTTTGGTTCTGCAACCACAGTATCTCTCCCGGCATTATAGATGCGATGCGGCCGCTTTCCTGCATCGAACCCTTCAGTCGGAAAAGTGTTCATGCAATTGAATATTTGCGCGTACCCGATGCTAACCGTCTTCCGATTCAGAGCATTGGCCGGTATGGAATTGCTGGCCGTATTATTCCTGACCGGCAATTGCCTGGCCGCGCAAATGGCGCCTGCGGCATCGACTTTCGTCATTTCTGGTGTCGTTAGATCCGGGACGACTCCGGTTCCCGGGGCAACTGTGTCGACCGTAAACCAATCCACGGGCGAAACGTCAGTAACATGGACGGATGTCGATGGCAGTTACGCCCTGCAAGTTTCCGTTGGGGGTCGCTACACCCTTAAAGCGGAAATGGCAGGTTTCGCTCCCGGCACACGGGAAGTCGATATCGGCGATGCAGCGCGCGTGGATCTGGGCTTGATTCTGGCATCGCGGGTTCAACAAGCTGCGCACGCCCCTCAGAGACAGACAATGGCCTCAGGCAGCCCTGGATTTCAAAGCCTTGCAGTGCTGCAAGGCGAACCGGCTGGCGACACCATCAGTCCGGCGGATCAAGTGGTTCCGCAAGGGATGCCGTTACCTGGAATCGCCCCCGATGCTGCGACTGAGTCCATTGCGGTATCAGGTAACACCTTCGGCGGCAGGATGTTCAGTATGAGCAGCGACGAAATGCAACAGCGAATGCGGGAATCCCGCGAACAGCAGGGGGCATTCGGTGGCGGACCGGGCGGCTCGGGCGGAGGCTTCGGAGGCGGGCCTGGGGCCGGTGGCCCGCCAGGAGGAGGTCAAGCTGGGGGTGGAGGTGGAGGGCCCATGATGTTTGGTGGCGGCCGCAGCCGCTTCGACCTCAACCGTCCACATGGCATGGTCTATTACACGGTGGGAGATTCGGCGTTAAATGCCGCGCCGTACTCGCTTACCGCACGACCGTCAATCAAGCCCGGTTATCTGCAGAATCGGGTGGGAGTTTCACTTGGCGGGCCGCTGAACATTCCCAGGATTTACAACGGTGGCAGCAAAACCTTTTTCTTCGTGAATTACAACGGCTACCGTGGGGAAAACCCCTTCGATCAGTTTTCGACGGTGCCGACCCCCCTGGAACGCGCTGGCGATTTTTCTCAAACTACCATCCATTCCGCACCAGGGCTGTTCGCGCCGGTGCAACTCTTCGATCCCCGTACTCGTCAGCCGATCCCCGGCAACAATCTTGCTAACAGCTCCACTCTGAGGATCAGTCCGATTGCGCAGGGCTTATTGAAGTACATTCCCTTACCCAATCTGCCGGGGGACGTACAGAACTTCCACTTCATCACCGCCGCGACCAGTAACAGTGACGACCTCAACCTCCGGCTGATGCATGCGTTTGGCGGGACAAGCATTGGACCTCGGCGGCGCGGCCCGCAAAATAATCTGACATTCGGCTTTCACTATCACGGGGTTAATACCGATCTCACAAATGCGTTTCCCAGCGTCGGTGGCAACACTTCGGTTCGCAGCTTCGACATACCTGTCGGATATATTCGCAGCATTGGAAAGCTGACCAATATCGCGCGTGTCGATTACAACCGCAGCCGCACTTCCACGCGAAATCTCTACGCCTTCGTTCAGAATGTTGCCGGAGAACTGGGGGTCAGTGGAGTTTCGCAAGACCCATTCGATTGGGGCCTGCCCAACATTTCTTTCAGAGATTTCGGCAGCCTGACCGACACCAATCCGAAACTCTTGCGCAATCAGACGGTTACTTTCACCGACAACATGATCTGGAACCATGGCAAGAACACATGGAGGTGGGGCGGCGATTTCCGGCGCATTCAACTGAATACCGAAGCCAGCAACGATGCCCGCGGTACCTTCGTCTTTACTGGATTGAATACAGCCCAGATGGTGAATGGTCAACCGGTGCCAAACACTGGCTTCGATTTCGCGGATTTTTTACTCGGCCTGCCGCAACAGACTCTTTTGCAGAGGGCATCACGGCCCGGCGACAACAACTATCATTTCCGCGGAAATTCGTGGGATCTTTACGTGCAAGACGAATGGAAAGTTAGAGGCAATCTGACGCTTAACCTGGGTCTGCGTTACGAATATGTTTCTCCGTTCACAGAGCTGAACAATCGCATTGCTAACCTCATCCTTTCACCGGCAGTATTGAATTCAAACCTGGGTACGCCAGCTGTGACGCCGGTTCTGCCCGGACAAGGATATCCCGCCACCCTGATCCACCCCGACCGCAATAACTTCGCTCCCCGCGTCGGTCTGGCCTGGAAGGCGCGTTCAAACATAGTCGTCCGCGCTGGATATGGCATTGACTACAATGCCGGCGCTTATCAAACCATCGCCCAGCAGCTGGCTTTTCAGCCGCCATTTTCATTCACCCAAACCAACCTCCAGTCGGCTGGCAATCAGGGGCTGACCCTGCAAAATGGGTTTCCCGCTCCCAACCCAGGCGTGATCACCAACAACTACGCCATCGATCCGAACTACCGGCTGGGATACGTACAAATCTGGAATCTGGATGTGCAACACGAGATCAAACCAACTCTTCTGCTGAACCTTGACTACACCGGCACTAAAGGCGCGGCGCTCGACATCGTGGACGATCCCAATCGCAACGCTACCGGAATTCTGATCTCCAACGTGCAGCCTTTCAACTGGGAGATTTCGCGGGGCTTTTCTGTGGCTCACGCGGGCACGGCGCGACTGCGCAAACGCCTGCAACATGGCGTTGCCATCGGGGGCACTTACACATTTTCAAAATCCATCGACAACGCTTCGAGCATTGGGGGGGGTGGCACGATCGTGGCGCAGAATGCGCTTGATCTGGCCGCCGAACGCGGGCTCTCCGTCTTCGACCAGCGCCACAAATTCACCACGGATTACCTGTGGGAGCTGCCCTTCGGACCCGACCGGTTCTGGCGTACCAGCAATCGCGCCCTGGGCGCCCTTTTTGGAGACTGGAATTGGAGTGGCGACTGGACGATTGCATCCGGATTGCCGTTCACTCCCCACATTTTGGGGGATGTTTCTGAAATAAATCGCGGCACCAACGGCACTTTGCGGGCCAACATTGTCCCGGGTCAGCCGATCGGTTTGCCTGACCCCTCGATCAACCAATGGTTCAACACGGCAGCATTCTCGGTGCCGGCTCCTGGGACATTCGGCGACGCACGCCGAAACAGCATTGAGGGCCCGGGATCCGTTCTGTTTAACATGGCATTCAGCAAAATTATTCCCCTGAA
>CATPBY010000099.1 GCA_955652845.1 uncultured Terriglobales bacterium
ATTTGCTCTTCAGCCGGATGCCGAGTTCACTTGGCCCAAGGCACCGACAAAAGATGGCAAGCGGATGAACTTGCGCACCACGCCAGCGCTGCGGTTCGGCCACTACACAGCGCAATTGCTGAATCCGGAACTTGAGATTGGTTTCATAGCGGCATGTAACCCGCGCCTGAAGCTTCTCGTCGTCTACGCATTTCGGCGGTCAGACTTCCCTTGGGTGGGCAATTGGGAAGAACGATACAACCGAACCTCAGCACCGTGGCGGGGAAAAACGTTCTGTCGAGGACTGGAATTCAGCACCACTCCGTTCGCTATCCCGCGACGCCAAACCATCGAGCAAGGTCCGCTATTCGGAGAACGAACATATCGTTGGCTTCCGGCCAAGTCCAGGGCTCAAGTTCGGTTTCTGATTTTGTTGTTTGAAGTGCCGGAGACATTTCGTGGGGTAGCGAGTGTTTCTATTGCCAAGAGAAAGATCAATGTAGTCGAGTCCGGAGCTCGTGGCCGGAAGGTTTCAGTCGTGGCAGACAAGTTCCTGTGAATCGTGCCGATCATTGAGGAATTCCGAAGAGCGCGCGGCGCTTTGCCGTGGACGCGTCGTGATGTATCCCGTCAGTTTGGATGACACGCCTTCGCGCTGAGGCAAGCAGGAATCGAAAACCCATTATGAGTTTGCTTGCCATAGATATCGGCTCGAGTAGATGCAAAGCAGTGGTGTTTGCGGTAGCGGGTGAGATACTTACCCAGCACGCCTGCGCGTACACACCGGAGTTTCCTGCTCTTTCGCACGCCGAGATAAATCCGGAGTTCTTTTGGCAGGCGGTGTGCCGTTGTTCGCAGGCTGTATCGAAGGATCTTTCTGATCCCATCCGAGCACTGTGCCTAAGTTCGCACGGCGAAACTTTCGTGCCGGTAAATGGACGCAACGAGGCAATCGCTCCAGCCATTCTCAACCAAGACAATCGAGCCACGGAAGAAACGGCGTGGCTCGAAGCAACATTCGGAAGGAAGCAACTTTTTGAAATTACCGGCCACGTTGCTTATCCCATGTATCCGGTTCCGAAGATTCTTTGGCTGCGCAGGCACCGGCCGGACATTTTTGCTTCCTCGGTTCGTTTCCTCAGTGTGATTGGTTATGTTCTTTCGCGACTAGGACTACCCGCCTATATCGATTATTCCCTGGCCTCCCGCTATCTGGCATTTGATATACGGAAGCGACGCTGGTCCCAAGAAATTCTCACCGCCACAGAAATAAATCCCGAATGCCTGCCCGTTCCTGTGCCGGCCGGAACGATTGTGGGAAAACTAGACGGAGCCACTGCCAGCCAACTCGGTCTCTCGGCAGGAACGATTGTGGTGATGGGAGGGCACGATCAACCCTGCGGTGCATTGGGAGTAGGCGCGATCGGTCCGGGCCGCGTAGCGGACTCGATGGGCACTTACGAGTGTCTGTTGGCGGCTTCCGATCAGCCCAGCTTAACGGATGCGGCGCTCGCGGCTTCTCTCAACTCTTATTGTCATGTGGTTGCGGACAAGTTTGTTACCTTGGCGTATTTTCCATCGGGAATCATGATCAAGTGGTTCCACGATCTGTTGTTCGAAGAAGTGTGCGGTGAGAGCGTCCTCGCTCGGGGCGGTGATCCATATGACGCAGAGGGCCTCCACTATGCGACACTGGAACGAGAAGCGCCAACCGGCCCAACCGGTCTTTGCATTACTCCCAATCTGATTGGTACGTGCAATCCTGACTTCAATCCGCACGCGCGCGGAATCATCTCCGGCTTGAGCGCGAACACAACCCGCAGCCAGATTTACAAAGGCATCCTCGAAGGGCTCGCCTGTGAACTGGCACAGATGAGCGACATTCTGGGAAACGCAGTGGGAGAGTTTCGGGACATCTATGTCACAGGCGGAGGGTCGCGGTCGGCTCTTGGGCTTCGGTTGCGAGCTGCTTTATCGGGTCGGGAGCTGCATGTAATGGAGTGTCCGGAGGCAGTGTGCCTGGGCGGAGCCATACTCGCCGGGGTTGCATCCGGAGAATACGGGAGCCTGCGGGAAGCTGTGGAACTCACAGTCCGCGATGTTTCTGCGGTATCACCCGACAACGCGATGGCGGTAGCCTACGCACCACAAGCCAGACGATACCGTCATTTGCGTTCAGCCCTCACGGCGATCACAGGCACTGAAAGTTCAATAGGCTAACAGGAGGAACGGTGATCCAAGCCACAGTCGGATTCATAGTTTTTGGAGTTCACAAAGACGGCCTAACAGACCCAATGGGCACCGCATTCATAGACGACGCATTGGTTCTGCGCGCCAAGAGCGCACTTGTTGCGGCGGGTCTGAAGGTTATTGAGCACGACGTTGTTGTCGCCAGCAAAGAAGAAGCTCGGGCCGCATTCAAAAAAATGAAATGCGACGATGCCATCGATGCAGTCGTCCTGTTTTCCGGAACCTGGGTCTGGGCGGCGCACCTGGTCGGCGCTATTCGCGATTACTGCGCCAGCGGCAAAGGCTTGCTTCTGTGGACGCACCCCGGCTCTCAAGGCTGGCGGCCCGTTGGCGGATTGGTGCTGCACGGAGGTTTGCTCGAAATCGGTGTCCGGCACAAATTTGTATACGGAAGCGTGGAGGAACCAGACACCGTAAGCAAGATCGTCAGCTATGCTCGAGCTTCACATCTGAAGAACTTCTTAAACATGTCTACCATCGGCACATTTGGTGGTCGCGGGATGGGACAAACCTGCGGCGCCGCCGACCCTTCTCAATGGATGAGAATGTTTGGCGTCGACATCGATTCCCGAGATACGACGGAGTTGAAGCAAACGGCTGACGGGATCTCCCCAGACGAACTGGATGAGCTTCAGCCAAGGCTGAAGCGGCTGTTTGGCAAGCAACCAGATCGAAACGCAGTGGCCGAGCGCTCGATGCGACTATATCTCGCTTTAAGACAAGTAGTGGCAAAGGAAAAGTTTGACTTCTACACGATTCAATCCTTTCCTGGTCTGGCAGGCGATTACTCTGCCACTTGCTTTGCGCAGAGCATGATGC
>CATPBY010000100.1 GCA_955652845.1 uncultured Terriglobales bacterium
ATACTGATGCAAAATTGAATTGATATTCACGCAACTTTTGGATAGAGTTTCATGACTTGAGGTCAGGTCATGGCTGGAATCAGCAGCAGCATTGTCGCTCCTCCACGTTATCGTCGCATGCCGTCGCGGCCCCGCTCGGAGGGCAAGCGGGCAAAAATTGTCGACGCAGCCATGCGCCATTTTGCGGAGCAGGGTTACCACGCCGCTCGCGTGGGCGACATCGCATTAGCCCTGGGGATTGCCAAGGGATCGATTTTCCAGCACTTCGGCAGTAAAGGCGGTCTCTTCTTCGAGGCCTACAAGAAGGCTGTGCGCGCGTTTCCCCGCTACCTGGACGCGCCGACTGAGGTGCGTGAAACCGGATTCTTCGAGGTCTTGCGTTACTGGCTGGCGCGCACCGAGCATCTCCTCCATGAAGATTGGATTCCCTATCGCGTCTCGTTGCTGGGAAACTATGGCACCGATCTGACTTTGAAGCGCGAGATCAATCGCTTTCTCCTGGCCGAGGATCCCTACGGTACGGTCCCCTTTGTCCGTTGCGGGTTGCAGCGAGGGGAATTGCGCGACGATCTTGATCAGGAGATGATGGTTTCCATTCTCGATTGGACAATGGAGCGCTTTCAGGACGCGCTGCTCACCGAGGAGCTGGATCCCGGACTCTTCCGCCGTCACGGCAATGTGATGGAAAAAAAGGAAGCCCGCATCATTCAATTTCTCGCCATGCTGAAACGAGCGATTGGTGCCGAGCCGCGCAGATGATGAGTCACATGGCGGCCAGAGCGGGAGTCGTCACACTTCTCAGGATATAAGCAAACATGATCATGCCAATGTCAGTGCGGGAGATTCTGGCGAGCTACGATGACCAGGCGTCCTTATCCGAAGCATCGACTATTCCGGCGCTATTTTATGTAGATAAGCGCATCGCAGAACTTGAAGCCAGAAGTGTGTTCAGCCAGACCTGGCAACTTGTTGGCCGCGCCGATCAGGTGGAAAAGCCTGGCCGGTTTGTCACTACCAGCGTCGCCGGAGAGCCCATCGTCGTCGTTCGGGGCAACGATGGAGTTCTCCGCGGCTTCTTTAATGTTTGCCGGCATCACGCCGCTGCGGTGGTTACGGAAGCGTGCGGTCAAGCTTCATTGCTGCATTGTCCTTATCATGGCTGGAATTATGGACTGGACGGCTCGCTGAAAGGGATGCCGGAATTTGATGGCGTCAAGAATTTCGATCGCCAGAAAAATGGCCTGGTGCCGGTGAAAGCAGATACGTGGGAGAAGTTCATATTTGTGAATCTTGATCCCGACGCCGCGCCGCTCTCGGATTTTCTAGGTCGGCTGGTGAAGCGAGTTGCGCCTCTCGGCGTGAGCAAATTGCACTACTTCGACAGCCGCACCTACGACATTCACTGCAACTGGAAAGTGTTCGTCGACAACTACCTTGATGGCGGATATCACGTTCCTCACTTGCACAAGGGCTTGAGCTCGGTGCTCGATTATAAGGAGTACACCATCGAGAACGAAGACCGTTATTGCCTGCAGTCGAGCCCGATGGTCGCGTCACAGGAGGATGCCGCCACCGGCGCCACTCGCAAAGGCGATCGCGCGTGGTATTTCTGGCAATATCCCAATCTGATGATTAACTGCTATGAAGGCTACATGGACACGAATCTGGTGCTGCCCATTGACGCAGACCACTGCCGCGTGATCTTCGATTTTTATTTTGGAGATGTGAGCGAGGCGCGGCGGGAATATAACCAGCAGAGTGTAGCCGTCGGCGCCCGAGTGCAGGACGAGGACCTGGGTATATGTGAGGCGGTGCAGCGGGGGCTTAAGTCACGCGCCTATGGTGCGGGCAGGCTTTCGGTGCGACGAGAGGCAGGAGAGCACCTGTTCCATCGCTTGCTGGCGGCAGATCTTAAAAATGGAGTGGGCCGCTCCGCAGTCGCGGCTGATTGATTGCACGTTATTGTCTCGAACATCTTCCAACACAGTTTTCTTCGCGCAGCCTTTTTCTGTTCCATGCCTGACGAGGTGACAAGGTGAATAGATTTCTCGGGTTTCTGCTTGGGTTGTGGCTTTTGAGCGCCCTTGAAGCGAATACTGAGGTCATTGCGGTAAAAGCCGGAAAACTTGTCGATCCCGATGCTGGAGCCGTGCGCAGCGATCAGATCATTCTCATCCGCGACAATAAGATCGAAGCGGTGGGCAAGAATTTAGCGATTCCAGCAGAGGCGAGGATCATTGATCTCTCGGACAAGACTGTTCTTCCGGGGCTGATTGATTGCCACACCCACCTTGCGGATGCTCCCGATGAAGAAAATCACGATCCTTTCCTGGTACTCAAACGCAGCGCCGTCGAGACAGCCTATGCGGCCATCCCTAACGCGCGCATATTTCTGGAATCGGGCTTCACCACGGTGCGCGACGTTGGCGTGTACCGCGCATTGAATGACGTTGCCATGCGGGACGCGATCAACAAGGGAATTATTGTCGGGCCGAGGATGTTCGTTGCGGGAGCTTACGTCACCATCACCGGCGGCGCCGGCGCAATGACGGGCATGGCGCCGGATATTACGCTGCCCTGGGATCTACGTTACGGTGAGGCGAACAGTCCATGGGAAGTGCGGCAGGTCATCCGCAAACTTGCGCACGACGGCGTAGACCACATTAAAATTCTTTCCAGCGGCGCCGTCTTGACTCACGGCAGTAATCCTCACTCGCAAGAGTTCACCCTGGAGGAAATTCAAGCTGCCGTCGACGAAGCCAGCCATTTCGGCTTGCGGGTGGAGTCCCACGCGCACTCGCCGGAGGGCATCAAGAATGCAATCCGCGCCGGGGTGGCGTCGGTTGAACATGCCGAAATGATCGACGATGAAGGCATGGCTATGGCGAAACAGCGCGGCACATATCTCGACATGGATATTTACGACGAAGAATGCATACAGGAGCAGGGACGGCTTGGCCAGATCCCGAAAGATTTTCTGCAACACGATGCGGAACTGGGGCAGTTGCAGCGCGATAATTTTCGCAAAGCAGTTAAGGCAGGGCTAAAGATGTCATTTGGAACGGACGCAGGAGTGTGTCCCTACGACCGAAGCGTCAGGCAGTTCGCCATGATGGTGAAATATGGAATGACGCCGATGCAGGCCATCCAGTCATCCACAACTAATGCCGCGGATTTGCTTGGTCACGCGGATGCGTTGGGTTCGATTAAACCCGGCAAATACGCTGACCTGATCGCAGTTTCCGGGGACCCCTTGCAGGACATCAGCATACTGGAGCACGTTCAGTTCGTAATGAAAGACGGAAAAGTCTACAAACAATAAATGTGTTGCAGGGGTCGTTGATTTCGCAAGCGCAGCTCGATCCCGGTGAGGATGATAGCGCCGTTCAGTTTACTGATGATCCCTCGGAATCGTTTCCTGCCACGTTTTTTGCTTCACCATCTGCCCGTCTTTCAATAACTCTCGGGTGTACTTGTAGTAGAAATTCTTCTGGTCGGTGGCCACCGAAAGATGGCCGCGCCATCTCAACTCGCGTCCTTTTAACGAGAAGACGCTCTCCGCCTCGCCGCGCACCGGACTGGTCTCGGGATGCGCATCATCGGCATCATAAGTCAGGCTCTCGTAGTCGAGTTCCTTGCCCCAGGGGTAGTCGGTTTCGGAGTGACTCTTCCAGCGCACGGTGGTTTTTTGGCTGGCTTCATCGCGTTCGTCCGTCCACTCGCCCGGCCAGGTGTAACCGATGCTCCTGATGTCTTTGCGCTCTTCGGATGGCTGCGCCGGCG
>CATPBY010000101.1 GCA_955652845.1 uncultured Terriglobales bacterium
ATCTTAGGCAGGTCTACGCCGTAAGTGCGCTGCAGGAAATCGCGCACGTGTTGGGCAAGCCGGCGTTCAAGGTGGCGATACAAGAGTCCTCTAAGTTATTGAAGAAAAATGTGATTGTAGCAGAGCCATTAAACCTGCTGGTTTGACGGCCGTTGCGACCTTCCCTATGATGGAAAACCACCCGGTTTTTTGCTGAGTATCGAGAGCAACAACGACTGACGACGGACTCCATGCGCGTAGCTTACCTGGAATGCTTCTCGGGCATCAGTGGCGACATGTTTCTGGGCGCTCTGGTGGATGCGGGAGTGCCGGTTCACCTGTTTGAAGAAGCAGTGGCCGAGCTCGATATCGGGGCCAGACTCGATATTTCTCGCGTGGTCCGTAGTGGCATCAGCGCCACCAAAGTTGACGTGTACGTCCATGGAGAAAAAGATCTGCCGCGCGAAGTTTATTTCGAACGCTCATCCCATGTGCACGAGCACGTGCACCAGCATGGCGAAACCAAGCACGCCCCATCGCATTCGCATGAGCCTGTCCAGTTGCGGGAACACAACTACGCCGCTGGGAGGCCAGGCCAAGACGATGGCCAGGATCAAGCGCGCGCACCGCATTCCCACGACCGGGGTTTGAAAGAGATTCGGACAATTATTTCTCGGTCCGGAATCAGCGGCACAGCGAAGAGTACCGCAACCGCGATCTTCGAAGCGCTGGGCGAAGCCGAGGGGAGAATCCACAATACTGGCGTTGATGCTATTCATTTTCATGAAGTGGGCGCGATTGATGCGATCGTCGATATCGTTTGTGCCGCGGTGGGAGCTGAGGCTTTGAATGTCGACGAATTTATCTGTTCTCCGCTTAATGTAGGTGGAGGGACAGTCAACTGCGCTCACGGAACCTTCCCAGTGCCCGCGCCGGCGACCCTGGAGTTACTGAAAGGGGCGCCCGTATATTCGTCGGGCTTGCAAACCGAACTCGTGACCCCCACCGGCGCCGCCATTGTCAAGACTCTGGTCAAACGATTCGCGCCATTTCCAGAGATGAAGCTGGAGAAGGCAGGCTACGGGGCGGGCACTCGCGATTTCCCGGGACATCCAAATGTCCTCCGCCTGACGTTAGGCGCCACTCAACCCGAACCGGCGACGAACACCTTGCAGGATACGGTCACAGTGCTCGAAGCGAACCTCGATGACCTTAACCCCCAGGTGTTTGGTTATGTAATCGATCGCCTGCACGAAGAGGGCGCGCTTGATGTCTTCGGCATACCCGTGCATATGAAAAAAAACCGTCCGGGAACACAACTGACTGTGCTATGCAGACCTGAGGATGCGCTGAAACTCTCGCAGCTGATTTTCGCCGAGACTACAACGCTAGGTGTAAGGCGGCGCGATGAAAAGCGCCGCACCCTGGCCCGGAAATGGACCACGGTAACTACCCGCTGGGGCGATGTCCGGCTGAAGGTCGCCAGCATGAATGGAACAGTGACAAACTACGCGCCCGAATATGAAGATTGCAGACAAATCGCAGCCGATCACCATGTTCCTCTGAAGAGCGTGATGAATGAAACCGTGGAGGCCTATCTCAGGGGCCTCAAGCATTAAAACCCCGCGCCACCAAGACAGGAACCATGGCCAGGAACTTTTACATTACGACTCCGATTTACTACGTCAATGCGCGCCCGCATATTGGACATGCGTATACCACCATTGCTTGCGACACCATTGCGCGGCGGCAGCGCATGATGGGCCTCGATACCTACTTTCTCACCGGCACTGACGAGCATGGGCAAAAGATCGAGCGCGCGGCCCAGGCTGCCGGCAAGACTCCGCAGCAACTCACCAATGAAGTCTCCAGCGAATTCCGCGCATTGTGGGACCGGATGAAGATTACCTACGATGACTTCATCCGGACCACGTCCGACAAACACAAACGCGGCGTGCAGGAGCTTTTCCGGCGCATTCGTGACAACGGATACATCTACAAGGGCACGTACACCGGACAATATTGTGTCTACGATGAGCTCTACGTGGATGCGGTCGGCCCGGGTGCTCCCTGCCCGGAATGCGGTCGGCCGACCGAGACAGTCCATGAGGAAAACTATTTCTTCAAATTGTCCGCCTTTCAGGATCAACTGCTGGAACTGTATGCCGACCCCGACTTTATCCGTCCAGAGACCAGGCGGAACGAGGTGATGTCATTTGTCCGCTCAGGATTGCGTGACTTGTCGGTCAGCCGCAGCACATTTTCGTGGGGCATTCCGGTGCCGGACGACCCCAGGCATGTGATCTATGTGTGGCTCGACGCGCTGGCGAATTACATCACTGCCCTGGGATATGGATCCGACGACACAAAACTTTACGATAAATTTTGGCCCGCCGATGTGCAGATGATCGGCAAGGAAATTGTTCGCTTCCATTGCGTCTACTGGCCGGCGTTTCTGATGGCTGCTGGATTGCCCGTGCCCAGGCATGTGATCGCGCACGGCTGGCTGCTTTTTGAAGAAAACAAGATGTCGAAGTCACGCGGCAACATCGTGCGGACGGAAACCATTCTCGATGTGCTTGGACCCGACGCGCTTCGTTATTTTCTTCTGCGGGAGATCGTATTCGGGCAGGACGGATCATTTTCGTTTGATGCCCTGGTGCAGCGTTACAACGCGGACCTGGCCAATGGACTGGGCAATCTGGCCAGTCGGACGCTGACCATGATTACCCGCTATTTTCGTGGAGAGGTGCCGTATCCCTCACTGACCGCGGCGCATACACCGGCCGACGATGCCATCGCTGAGATTGCGCGCAGGACTATTGCGGAGTGTCACTTGCTTTTTGACCAGTACCAGTTCTCGCGCGCTCTGGAAGTGGCCTGGTCTCTGGTTGCGGCTGTAGACAAATACATTGTTGAAAATGAACCCTGGGCACTGGGAGAGAAGCAGGACGAAGCCAGCCGGGCGCGTCTAGCGACAATTCTGTATACCTCGGCTGAAGCGCTTCGGATTGTGACCGCGCTTTCTCACGCGGTCATTCCCGAGGCGACGACCAGAATCTGGGCGCAGCTGGGACTTGGAGACATTCGCAAGTTCGCGC
>CATPBY010000102.1 GCA_955652845.1 uncultured Terriglobales bacterium
AACCGGCACCGGCCCCAGCGCCCTGCGGGCCATGCGCCAGCGGCAGGTAAGGCGAATGCAAAGGTGAATGAATATGACGTTCGTACGGTCCGCCTTTCTTGTCAGTACATGGTTTGCTGTACGGCAGATTTTCACACTCCTGGCCTGACGCTCGTCCCTTTCTACACCTTGCGGCGATCTATCCCGCTCAAATTAATCAGGCATTCGATTGGCAGATCTCGTGCATCTTAGTCGCTGCCAGCACGTTTTGGGGGGGCCCCGTGTTCAATGTTACCGTCGAGAAAATTGATGATATCGCGGTGGTTCATTGTGAAGGCAGAATAGTTCACAGTGACGCGGTGTTTAAATTACGCGACGCAGTTAGCCAGCAACGTGGAGCGCGTGTCATTTTATTGGACCTGTCGTCGGTAGATTCGCTGGAAGGTGGTGGAGTGGGAATGCTGGTTTTTCTTCAGAGATGGGCCCAGCAGCACGGTATTGAATTTAAGTTGTTCGCTCCGCCTGCTCGCGTGCTTCAAACCTTACACTACACGCCGTCCGCATCCACTTTGCAGATCGCCGCGTAAGAGAGTCCAGCGGAACAGATATGGACTACGCTTCGGGGACGTTTCCCCGGCGGGAAGCGATCTGCTTGGGCAATTCCCGGATCATGTATCCCGCCAGAGCGGAAACGACAGAACCGACCACGGTCATCATCAGTGAACCTGCGTAGCGGCCTAACCATCCATTATTCGACGACACCGATTCGGCCATTGAAGGTTCGACGCCTTGCCAGGTCAGGGAAATACTGCCGTGCCTAGCGACTACGGCGAGGATCCGCTGCGCATTGGGAGCGAATTCCCCGGCGATCGTATCCTCTTGTACCGAGCCATCATCTGACAACACTTGGATGCGCACTTGGTGTTTGCCCGAGGAAACCAGCAAGGTTTCAGACAGGCTGCCCTGCACTTCTGCGATCAGTCCAAACTTCCTTTTCACTGTCCCGGCAAGTTTTCCGGAATACTCCGCCTTCCCATCCACCCAGACGGACAACTGTCCGCTGCGCAAGTTGTGCTGTACTTTCAGGCGCAGCATGGCGTCGGGAGCAACGAAAGCGGTGTGAAACGCCATCAGCGTCGCCGCAACCAGAAAGAGACCAAGGATGATCCATGCGGTTGTGGGTAAACGCCGAAGGCTGGTGAGCGCCTTCTGCCAAAACTGGCTGGCGCCTGCGGTGGCTTTACATTGCTGGTCCATGGAAGCATCTATTTTCGCCGCTGGGCGCGGCGAAGCTCCAGTTACCAAGGTGCAAAGCTGGTAGGGAAGGATTTGAATCTCGCCAACCCGTTGAATCGAAGTCCCACAGAATCCACTTCCGCCATGCAGATCAAAGGGCGAGCTCAACCCATGGTATTTGCATGTTCTGGCTGGATCTTGTACACCACGCGCACTTCTCCCGCCTGCCGGTATGGATATTTATCAACTCCGAGGTATTTTTTGGCGAGCTTGTCGATGTGGGCGTCTGCCCCTTGCTCAGTGATTTCCACCACGCGGCCGCGGATTTCTAGATAACGATAGGGATTCTCCGGATCTACAATCGCAAGCGCGACCCGCGGATCGCGGCGCACATTTCGGTCCTTCTGGCGGCCTTTAGCCGAGTTGAAAACGACGTAGTCCCCCTCCAGATCGCACCACACCGGAGTTACTTGAGGGCGGCCGTCCGGCATCAAGGTGCCCAGAGTAGCGAAAGCGCGTTTGCTGAATAGATCACGATACTTTTCGGGAATGGATTGAGACATGACACCTCCTGAAATGATGGCCGTTCGGGCCGCCAAGGGATTATAGAGCGGGAGCCAAACCGCCGTCACATCTTCCGGCGCAGCTTGGTTGTGACGTCAGCGAAGAACCCCTTCTGTTCCGCGGAAGGAGCGATTACAATGTCAGACCTTACTCGAAATGCATAGAGTTCAAATTTGTTTTTTGCTGAGCTTGGAGATTGCCACGTCTTTAAATTCTGGTGAATGAGCGAAAAACCTTGATCCTGAGATTCTCTGTCTTACGCCGGGTGTTGCCCGCTCTCGCTTCGATCCTGTTTCTGTTTGTGGCGGGCGCAGTGGCCCAATCTACATCCATCCCATCGAGGCCTACCATCGTATTCATGACCGACTTTGGCACGGTCGACGATTCGGTCCCCATCTGCAAGGGCGTCATGTATACCATCGCGCCTGATCTTCGCATTGTTGATCTCACTCACCAGGTCACGCCGTTTTCTATTCTTGATGGCGCTCGCTTCCTCTATGGGGCGGCCCCCTACTATCCGGCGGGAACCGTTTTCGTCGTAGTCATCGACCCCGGCGTGGGCAGCACCCGCAAGGCAATCGTGGCGAAATCCAAGCGCGGGCAGTATTTCGTCCTTCCCGACAACGGTCTGTTAACACTGGTGCAGGATCGTGATGGGATTGAAGGCGCCCGTGAAATCACAAACCGCGACTGGATGATCGGAGCGGCCTTGTCTTCCACCTTCCACGGACGGGACATATTTTCGCCGGCCGGCGCTCATCTTGCCAGGGGCGAAGACTGGGCGCAGATAGGTCCGGAGTTGGATGTAAACAAGCTGGTGCGGTTGGACCTTGTGCCCGCAAAACTGGATCAGCGCGGTTTGACAGGCGAGGTAATAGCAACCGATGGTCCTTTTGGCAACCTGGTCACTAATATCAGCGGCGAGGACTTACTCAAGCTGGGTTACAAACATGGCCAGAATGTGAAGGTCATGATCGGTAAGACGGAGATGAATATTGCCTTCGTCCGCACCTTCAGCGACGTGGCTCTGAACAAACCACTCTTGTATATTGACTCGCGCGGGCACCTCGGCCTGGCAGTGAACCAGGGCAGTTTCGCGTCGGCATACGGAATCAAGCCGCCGGCGCCGATTTTTATTTCGCGCGCGCAAAACTGAAACCGAATCCTGACGCCTGAGTCAAACATCGTATCCAGTCTCACCTGTAAGCGCATAACCGGGGGAATTCAATGAACCAGTCGTTCACATCACTCACACCCACTAGCGGGTTGAGCCGCAGGCGTATCGAACCTGGAACTCGGGTCGCTCTGGCAATAGCTTTGCTTTTCCCATGCCTTGTTTTGGCGCAGAGTTATCGCGGGTCCATTCGCGGCAAAGTATCCGATCCCAGCGGCGCGGTGATTGCCGGTGCGAAAGTCACCGCCAGGAGCGACGCAACCGGACTGGTGCGCGGAACCATTACTGTGGCAGATGGCAGCTACGTATTGGCAGAACTGCCCGCGGGGGTATACACCGTGATGGTGGAATCGGCGGGGTTCTCCACCGCGGCGCAAAATATCGTAGTGAATGTCGGCCTTGATACCACCGCGGATTTCGATTTGACCAAGTTCGAGAGAAAAGTAGAGCAGGTGTTGGTCACAGGCGAAGCGCCAGTGATCGAGACCTCACGCGACGTCCTGGGCGAGGTCGTGGACCAGACACTGGTTACGGACCTTCCGCTGAACGGCCGCGACTTCGGCAAACTGGTGGCGCTGGTGCCGGGAGCGACGGTAGATCCTTCCGGCGTGGCGGCGATGCAGAGCGGGTTTGGCCAGTTCTCCATCAATGGGAACCGTGACCGCTCCAACAATTACACTCTCGACGGCACCGACAACAACGATCCATTCTTCAACAATTCCGCGCTCAATCAAACCGGCATTGGCGGAGCGCCCGCGTCATTGTTGCCGATTGACGCCATCCAGGAATTCAACCTGCAGTCGCAGTTCGCCGCCGAATACGGACGAAACAGCGGCTCTGTAGTCAATATTCTGACTAAGTCCGGCAGCAACCAGCTGCACGGTTCCGCTTTCGAATTCCATCGCAATAGCGCGTTCGATGCGCGCAACTATTTCAATCGAACTCCCGCCGCCAAGACGGGATTCAGGAATAATCAGTTCGGGGGTTCGCTGGGCGGACCGATCATTAAAGACAAAACTTTTTTCTTCGGCGCATACGAAGGCCAACGCGAGCGCGTAGGGTCCGACTTTACTTTTCTGGTACCGACTCAAGCGCAAATCACCCAAGCCCAGATTCTGGCGCAAGCCAATGGTGTTACCCCGAGCCCGGCCTTGACCAAACTTCTGGGTTTCTTTCCTGCGCCCACCGGCTTTAACGGAAGCGTGGGGACTGTATCCGGCACCGTGGCCGATAAAAACGACGGAAACAATCTCATCGCCAAAATCGATCATCAGATTAGTCCCAACGAATCGTTGACCGGACGTTATGCCTTCTCCCAAAGTACGCAGATTTTCCCGTTGGGCGGCCTGGGCAGCTTTGCGGCTTCGCGGCTGCCGCCGTTTGCGCAGACCTCCCCTGCCCGGGTGCAGGTGGTTTCGGCCAGCCTGCTGTCTACTCTGAGCAGCGCTAGAATCAACGAGGTGCGCTTCGGTTATAGCCGCTACCGCACATCATTCGAACCCAAGGACGTTAACTTCGACCCTAAATCGCTGGGCATTGATTTTGGTACCGGCCTGTTGAGCGTACCCGAGATCGACTTTGGCGCCACTTTTGAAAATTTGGGCGCGAGCGCTTTCCTTCCCCATGGCCGCACCAGCGGAAGCTTCCAGGTTCTCGACAATTTCACCTGGCTGAAGGGCCGCCATACGTTCAAGTTCGGCGGAGAGGTTCGCCGTATCGTTATCGACAGCTTTAACGACAGTCTTTCCAGAGGACAATTCGAATTCGGCTCGTCGACGTTCGGCGTGGGAGGAACTGGAGTTTGCCCAGGCACGCTGACGCTGGCTCAATGCAGCGACAGCGCCGTTACTACGCTGGCAAATTTTTACTTGGGAATGCCTTTTTCTGCGGTTGCGAATGCCGGCAACACTCAGCGCACCACCTATAACAATGGCCTGAGTTTTTTTGCGCAAGACGATTTCCGTGCTGGCCCCAGGTTGACAATAAATTATGGCCTCAGGTGGGAATATTTTGGTCCCCTGAGCGAGGCCCACAACCTGCTTTCAAACTTGGGTGGCGATGGAAACCTGGCGCTGGTTGGCACCGATGACGTGAAGGGCGCTTACCGGCGTGATCTGAACAACTTCGGCCCCCGGCTGGGGTTTGCCTGGAACGCTCTGCCCAAGACAGTGCTGCGCGGCGGTTACGGCATTTACTACGACTACGTTCCCCAGGAATTACTGATCGCGAACTTCACCAATTCGGCGGGACTGGTCACAAACCCCATCGGCCCGGCCGCCGTCCTGCCATTCAATTTCAATAAAGGAGCCTTCAATGGCAGCGCTCCCGGGCCTGTATTCACCCCGGCTGCCACTCCCTGCCCAGGCTCGTCTTGCAGTATTTTTGTGACGCCGCGAAACTTTCCTACCCCTTATTCGCAAAGCTGGAACCTAAATCTTGAACAGGCGCTGTCGCAAAATTTCGCTTTTCAGCTTGGTTACGTGGGCAGCAAAGGAACCCATCTGGTGCGCCTGCTGGATATTAATCAGCCCGACTATCTTGGGTTTCGCCCCAACCCCAACTATGGCGCAATTGATTCGCTTTCGCCGGTCAGTGGCTCCTCTTATCACGCGCTGCAGGCGACCCTGCGTTCGCGTAACTGGCACGGCTTGTCCGGGTTCACCGGCTATACGTTTTCAAAATCTCTGGATGACGCATCCGACGGCATTGATTTTAACTTCGCAACTGTCGCATTCCCACAGAACGGGTTCAATCTGGGAGCCGATCGCGGCCCTTCGAATTTCGACACCCGTCACCGCTTTACCGCCGCCTTCCCCTATCAGGTTCCACATATTGGGGGCCCGCGCAGATTGGCGGAGGGCTGGCAGTTAAATGCGATTGTCACGGCACAGAGCGGCCGCCCGGTGCCCATCGTGAGCGGCAATGATACCAGCGCAGCAAACGGCGTTTTTCCAACTCCCTCCAACTTTCACCAGCGGCCAGACCTGATCCCGGGCGTGAACCCAATCAATTCCAATTGGGAGTCAGCGCCAGACGTGATCGGGTACCTCAACGGCAACGCCTTTGCGCAGCCGCCGAATGCGACGGCAGCTGATCCACAGGGCAGCTTCGGGAATCTGCAGCGCAACTCGATCTATGGACCGCATTTCTGGGGCGCCGATTTTTCCCTGTCCAAGGACACTCGGATCTCCGAACGCCTGAACCTGCAACTTCGAGCGGAGTTCTTCAATATTTTCAACCACCCAAACTTCGCACTGCCCAACTTCTTCGTGAGTCCGGTTTTCAATGCTGACGGCTCGAACTCAGGTGCGTCTTCCAACCAGGGATTAATCACTCAGACACCCGACCAGGCTCAGACCAATCCTGGGCTTGGGGGCGGAGGGCCCAGGGTTGTCCAACTGGCGGCAAAGTTTACTTTTTAGACCTATTGGTTAGGGCGGAAAGGCTTGTGTGGCGCGGCCGCCCTAGCCCACGTTCCGCGCGGGAGTTCCCTCAGGCATCCACATCCCGGGCAATCTCGGGCAGGACAGCGCGCAGCAGCGCCACGAAGTCGCTTCCCACCCGCTTAGTGGTCTCAAGAACTTCTTCGTGATTGAGCGCCTGGTCAAGGATCCCGGCCGCCATATTGGTTACGCATGAGATGGCCAGCACCTTCATTCCCATGTGACGGGCTGCGATCACCTCAGAAACTGTGGACATACCAACCAGATCCGCGCCGATTGTCCGAAGGTAACGAATCTCCGCCGGAGTCTCATAGCTCGGGCCAGCCAACGCTGCGTACACACCGTGATACACCATTTTGCCCAGGCGACTGGCGGCTTTTTCTGCGATTTCGCGATAGGGCTTCCAGTAAGCCTTGGTCATGTCAGGGAAGCGTAATCCAAAGCGCTCATCGTTCGCTCCGATCAGCGGATTTTGCCCCTGCAGATTGATGTGGTCGCTGATGATAACGAGCGCGCCCTGCTTGTATTCGAGACTCACACCCCCCGCGGCGTTAGTGAGAATAACCGCGCGAATGCCCATCCGTCCGAATACGCGCATGGGAAATGCGACTTCCTTCGCCGAATAACCTTCGTAAAGATGGACACGTCCCTGCATAGCCGCAACCGGGATGCTGCCCGCGTTGCCCATGACCATCTGTCCCGCATGCCCGACGGCAGTCGAGCGCGGAAAAAATGGAATGTTGGCGTAAGGAATGCGCGTTGCATCGGAAAGTTCGTCAGCGAAACCGCCCAGGCCGGAGCCCAGAACGAGTCCAATCCGGGGGCAGAGAGGTGACTCAGAAAGCAGGAACCGGGCGGCGGATTCGGCGTGGTTGAAATCGTCGGACATAAGCAGGATCCCCGAGTGCGGGGAATCGGCATTTTAACCGAAGCGAGCCCAATGCAGGCGCGGACCTCCCTGCCGGTGCATGCTTCCGGCGAAACCCCACAGGCGAGGAGGTCCCGTCGCCTGGCAGCCAAAGTGGAATGCGCTTCAAACCAGGTATTGGACGCGGTTTTCGCTCGGATTTTCACATTTGCTTAACGCAGATGCCCGTTTGCCAGATGCCGAAATCCGTGACGGATACTGGGGAAAACTTATGAGCGCGAAAGTGTGGCCAAGGGTTTCGCTGCGGCTTGCACAATGACTGTTGCACATACCTGTGGACGGCCTGCACTCCATTGCAAGGAAAGAAGATGTAATCCTGCGTTTTTTATTGACTGCAAAAATAAGAAGAGTAAAAAGATACTCGTTCTTTGACAGCTTCTGAAGTTTACCCGGTTGGTGCGGCGTCCGGGGCTCAAGCGAAGTCACCTTCTACATTGCAAAATGACTGAAGGAAGGCTAGCGAGGGTCTATAGCAAAGCGCTGGTCGAGGCGAACAAGAAGATATGTTGAAGGCAAGATAGAGTCCCGAGGCGTCAGACTGGTTTATCCGGTTGGCGGTAAGCCCGGAGCCCAAGTGATGATCGCGCGTAGCACCCGCAAGGGAAGCCACGAGAGCAGGTCAGCGAGGGTCTAAAAGCGAGCTACTGGCCGAGACGAACAAGTCCGACACCACCTCGGGATTCTTATTTTTCGACTACTGGTTAGTGGCCAGTAAATGCGGCTCGACCGCCCTTCCCCTCCGTACTGGTTGTTGGAACCAGCTGACCACTAGCCTTTTTACGGTCCCTGTTGCAACTGCAGCTTGTCCGTCGTCACCAGCCTGGTGCGGTAGATTGTGTTCGTTGCCTCCACTTCCGCCACTGCATCCACGTTCAGCTCGTACTCACCACGCGGCAAGTTCTCCGCAAAAGTGAGCTCGTAGTCGGTGGTGTCTTTCTTTAAGTTAAAATGCTGATAGCCAACCGTGGTCGCCCGTCCGATCTCATTCACCGCCAGGGCGATCACCGTGAAATCAAAATCCTGCCCAGTCTGATTCGATAACTTGATGGCACACTCAACCCTCTGTCCGGTAACTTTGGGATAGCGGCTCCATTGCACTACCAGCGGAGCCACCACTTGCAAACTTAATTCCTGAGTGCGTTGATGAGCGGGCTTGCCGCTATCGGTCGCCGATACTACGAAGTGAAATTGGCCGGTCTCGGTGGGAGCTCCGCTCAGGATTCCGTCGTCGCTCAAGGTCATCCCGTGAGGAAGGGCGCCGCCGCCCACTTCCCACTTGAATGGCGGAATTCCTCCTGTGGCTTCCAACTGGAAGCGGTACGGTTGTCTCAGGAAACCCTTTGGCAGAGAAGTTGTTGGCACTACGATTCGTTCGCCGGTGGCGGCTCCGGACTGGCCCGGCGACGCGCTCACCAGTGCCAGCACCACCAGCATCGCCGCAGTTATCTTGATGAACATGAGCTTTTTCTTCTTACGGCTTTAGATTACTCAACAGTACGATATCGGCTTCGCCTTTTCCCACTGCGGCGTAAATAGAGTGGCCATCGGACGACCAGGAGACTCGCCGCACAATGAATGTCGCCTGCGCCCCAAAATCGGTAATCTTTCGCATTGCCCCACCATCGGTGGGCTGCGCCCAGATATTCGTGGTCGGTCCATCGGTCAGCAACAACGCCAGCCATTTGCCGTCTGGAGAAAGCACCGGTTGCATCAGAACTCCGCTGGAGAGGCGCGAGCCGGAAATCCGAGCCAGCTTCTGCGCCGGACCATTCTCCGGATAGGCCGTCAGTATCTCCATGTCAGACAGACCGTTAAGCGCGGGCAAATTCATAACAAAGAAGAGCTTCCCTTGCGCGTCCACCGCTGGTTTTTGGCCTTCTTCGCGCACCGCCACGCTGGTTCCGCCCTCTGGAGAGACTTTCTCAATGCGGAACGCATTTTTGGCAGGCGGCGAAAAATACAGCCACCGGCTATCCCGAGACCAGCAGGCCCAACCCCCGCCATCCGACACTTTACGAGCATTGCTTCCGTCAGGATTCATCAGCCACATATCAACATTCCATCCCGCAAGTCCACGCTTGACGTAGGCAATGTATCTGCCGTCCGGCGACCAGACGGGCACCCCGATCGTAATTTGGGGATGCTGTTCGAACGTCAGCTGGCGATTCTGCTGGGTTTCGAGATTCAGAACCCACAGATTGCCATGTCCCCCGCTGTCGCTCAGATATACCAGTTCACGATCTCCGGGACCGGCAGACGGTGTCTGCACCGCTCCCGTCTGGTGGGTAATCTGGACGCCGCGGCGAACGTTTTCCTGCGGGCTGTTATCTACCGGGTAGCGCCAGATATCGAACTGTATCTGCCGCCGGGTTGCGACCAGATTACCTTGCCGATCCAGGTCCGGCGAAATGTAGGAAGTCTCCCCAAATGTGAGTTGCCGTAAATTCTTTCCCCCAGTTTGAACCGACCACAGATTCATGGTCCTCAGGTAAAGGACCGTGTCGCCTCGCGAGGAACTGTAGACCACCCCAGAACCGTCCGGGAGCCAGGCAAAGCCAACCAGCGGATTTCCGTCCCGTGTAACAGCTTGTGGATCGCCGCCTTCCACCGGTACGTAGAAAATGTCGTAATCGAACGTCCTGCCCCGCTGAAATCCCAACCTGCGATCGTCAGGAGACCAGCGCAGATCGGAATAGTTGTATTCAGTAGGAAGAACCGACAGGCGGCGGGAATTCGTGCCGTCGGCATCCGCGATAGCGAGCTCAATCTCGCCCTGATTGGAATGAAAATAGGCTATGTGTTTGCCGTCGTGGCTCAGGTCAGCTCCCCCCAGGCTATCGACCAGGGGGCGCGCCGTCCCACCCAGCGCCGGTATTTGCCAGATCTTTCCTTCTCCGTCCGGTTCCTGCGATGGAGAGAAAAATATCAGCGCTGAAGAATCCGGCGACCAGCGCGGATATTGATGGTCCGCGTCATCGTGGGTTACCTGCAGCGGCGTGCCCCCCGCCAGCAATCGCACCCAGACCTGCCTCTGTCCACCAACGTCAGCCGTGAATGCCACCGACTTGCCGTCCGGCGAGAGAGCCGGAAATTCCTCCATGCCGACAAAGTCGGTCAGCCGTTTCAACTCGATCGGTGACGGGCCCGGCGCCCGCGACGTCAATCCGCGTGCCGCCAAAAAACCGAGCAGGGCGGAGCCTAACGCGAACCCGATCAAAGCTGGCAGGGGCCAGCGCCGGTCTTTCTTAGCCGGCAAAGCCGGGACAGCGCCGCTTCCACTTTCGTCCCGGCCAAGCAGCTCCAGGTTGAATGCCAGGTCGCGCGCCGATTGAAAGCGCTCTGCCGGATCTTTTTCCAGACAGCGATGCACAATTCGTCCCAGCGCCGGGGGCAGATTACGTCCCAGCCCAGACAGTTCGGCCGGCTCCTCCTTGAGTATCGCGCTCATGGTGTCGGCGGGCGTGTCCGCTTGAAAGGCGCGTTTCCCCGAGAGCATTTCATAAATGATCGCTCCCAGGCTGAAGATGTCGGAGCGATGGTCCACGACTTGTCCGCGAACCTGCTCCGGGGACATGTAGCCAACCGTCCCCAGCACGGTCCCAACCTCGGTAACTGTGGCTAGTGAACTCTGCGATGCGGTGTTTTCCAGGCCCACCAGCTTCGCCAGACCGAAATCCAGAATCTTGACCACGCCGTCGCGCGTCAGAAAGATGTTTTCAGGTTTCAGGTCCCGATGCACAATGCCGCGGTCATGCGCCGCCGCCAGCCCGCGTGCTGTCTGCAGCGCATACTCCACTGCTTTTCGCGCCGGAATTTCCCCCTGCTGCAGCCGTTCGCGCAGAGTCTGCCCCTGCAGCAGCTCGGTAATGAGATACGGCGCATTGCTCTCGGTGGCGCCGAAGCGATACACCGCTACAATGTTTGGGTGGTTGAGGGCGGCAGCAGCGCGCGCTTCCTGTTCAAAACGCCGCAGCCGGTCGCCGTCTGAGGCTAACTCTTCCGGAAGCACTTTGACGGCGACTTCGCGGCCCAGGTTCTGATCGCGGGCGCGATACACCTCTCCCATTCCGCCCGCGCCCAGAGGCGCGATGATTTCGCAGTCGCCGAGTTTCATCCCGGCTGAAATAGGCATCGATCATGGCATTATAGTGCGTCGAAAGCGCTCTGCTGATCGCTGCATTGCTTTTAACTTTCATAGTATTTATTTCGCAATCCAATACGGCTTGTGCTGGCCCTGCATGAAAGTGGTCAGGCGAACTTATCTTTTGGGTTAATCAGTCTTATGTACTGCAAAAGATGGATTGGTGATCGGCCCGCTGCAGGCTAGGATTCCACCTGCAATTAGGCCGGTTGTGTGCGTGATTCTTAAGCAACCGCCCCTCCCCTAAAAACCTGCCGATCCTCCCGCACGGGATTGGCAGGTTTTTTGGATCGACAGTTTCGCGATTTGTCAGACCCCCCTCGACGTTCCCTCGGCCCTCACGATAAGCTAGATGGTTTTGTGGAGGGAGCATCGGACCGTATGCGCGAGGCGGTGTCAAAACTGTGGCCTGAGATTCAGTGGATCGAAAACAAGACCCTGCAGGGGCAGGTCACAGAAACCTGGATCAAAGCCCTGGAGCGCAGTCCTCTGAAGCCTGCCGACCTGACGCGCATTCCGTTCACCCTGCTGGTGCCCAACTGTCCCATCACTTTCATGGAGCACAAGCGCTGCGTAGTGCATATCGCGCGGCAGAGCGCCGAAGCTATGCAGGAATTTATGGGACGCGCCCTGCCCATCGACATGGACACCGTTGTCGCGGGCGCCATCCTGGCCGATGTTGGCAAGTTGCTCGAGTATGAGCTTGGTCCCGACGGCAAGAGCCGCCAGAGCGAGCGCGGGGAGGCGTTGCGGCATCCTTTTACCGGTGTGGCGCTGGCATTGGAGTGCGGTGTGCCTGATGCCGTGTGTCACATCATCGCATCGCACGCGGCGGAGGGAGATCTGGTGAAGCGCACCACGGAAGCCTATATCGTTCACCATGCCGACTTCATGGCCTTCCTGCCGTTCAAGAATCCCAGGAACGTGAAAGTGAAATGAACTCGAATTCAGACCGGCGGCAAACATGGTCAGTACCGTGGAATGGCATGGCTTTTAGCCGTGCCGAAAGCATAGATCGGATTGCAAGTCGAGCGCTGCCAGGAGACGCCCGTGTCCGCTAAAGAAGCCGTCGCGACCAAAGAAACCGTCACCGCCCGGATGGCGCGCTGGGCCTCCGCTCTCGAATACGGGCATCTTTCGCAGGACGCTGTCTATCAGGCTAAACGCTTCCTGCTCGATTCCGTCGGCTGCGCCC
>CATPBY010000103.1 GCA_955652845.1 uncultured Terriglobales bacterium
CGGTGACTCTGACGCCGTTGCTGTGGCTGGTTGCGCTGACTTTCACTGCATCGTGGCACAAGATGTTTGATCCAAACCCGCGCATAGGTTTTCTGGCGCATGCGCGGCAACTGGCGTCGGCCCCGTGGGCTGCGGCAAATTCCCGTCTGATCTTCAACGACCGGCTCGATACTTTTGTCACCGGACTCTTAATTTTTATGGTTGCGCTGATCCTGATCGAGTCTGCCTTCTTGTGGATGAGCGTGCTTTCCGGTCGCCGGCAAGCCACTGTGAGAGAAACCCCGTTCGTTGCCACCCGTTTCGCAGCAGAGGAGCAGGGATGAACTCCCCATTTCCGCTCATCAACAAGAACCTAGGAACAGCCGCCTTGGGCTGTCCGCTCGAGCAAAGCTCCGCATTACCTGCAGCCTCAGAAAAATTTCCGCTAATTCGCCGCCCGCGGTGCGGGTTATCAGCGACCCGGCTAAAGAAAGTGCTTTCGCTCCTGCTCTCGGCACTCCGCGAAATCTTCGATGAATCCGCTTATGCGCGCTTTTTGAAGCGCCACCAGTTGTCCACTTCCCCAGCGGCCTACGCGCGATTCCTTCGGGAGAACGAACTCGCAAAGGCACGTCGACCGCGCTGTTGCTGAGGTACACTTCCTCGATGCGCGTCCTGGGCATTGATTGCGGCACCGAATACACCGGTTTCGGCGTGGTAGACCTTGCTTGCGACGATCAGTTGATCTGCCTGACCTGCGGCGCGATCAAGTTATCCCGGCGTGACCCTCTGCCGAGGCGTTTATCCACCATCTTTGTTCGTCTGGGCGAAATCATTCTCGAGCATCACCCGGACAACGTCGCTATCGAAGACGTTTTCTATGCCTTAAACGTGAAGTCGGCGTTCAAGCTTGGACAGGTGCGAGGCGTGGCGATGTTGGCCGCCGCAACCGCCGGACTGGAAGTGGCCGAGTATTCGCCCTTGACCATAAAGTTGGCCGTAGTCGGCTATGGCAAAGCGCAGAAAGTGCAGGTCCAGCACATGGTTATGCGGCTTCTGAACCTCGAGGAAATTCCCCAGCCTGCCGATGCCGCCGACGCCCTCGCAATCGCCATCTGTCACCTTCATACTTCCGCAACATTAATGCGCCAGCGCGCTGTTGTACGGTAATCAGCAGTCATCCGCAGATTTTGGCATAATCTTGTTGCATGCCTTCCCATCGATTTACAAATTTGGTGGCAGTTTCCCGGCCCCAGTTGCATCTTTTCGGCCTTGTTGTGGGTTGCTGCATCTTTGCCGCGGCTCAAAACAACGCTGTCGTTACCTTCAATTTTGACTTCCCCGGTTCCGAACCCGATCACTACTTCATCTCAGTTTCTTCCGACGGCAAGACTTCGTACGATTCGAATGGCAAGCTGGCCGCCGATTCTGAACCCGGCGATCCTTTTCGCCTGGAGTTCACCATTTCCGAGGCCAATCGCGCCCGCATCTTCGACCTCACCAAACGTGCGCGCTATTTTGAAGGTGAGATTGATTCGAAGAAGAAGGGAATTGCTTCCACTGGTACCAAGACCCTGACGTATAAAAATGGGCACAAAAATACGGAAGCGATCTATAACTATTCGCCCGTTCCGGAGGTGGAGGAGCTCACGAATCTGTTTCAGAGGATTTCTACGACGCTGGAATTCGGCCGGCGGCTTCAGTATTTTCATCACTATCAGAAACTCGCGCTTGACGAAGAGTTAAAGCGGATGGAGGAAATGTCCAGAGAACACGACTTGCAAGAGGTGCCGGCCATTGCGCCGATCTTGCAGCAGATTGTGGCCGACCAGTCGGTGATTAACGTAGTTCGGTCCCGCGCTCAACGCCTGCTGGAGAGCGCCACGCCCGCCAACAAGTGAATTAGCCTCAGTGTTTTGCGGGGGCAGGCCAGATGACAAGAAATAGACAACTAAAACGGTGAAATAATGTTCTAATTAGGCAAGGTGGGTCGCGAGGTTCTTTATGTCAAACGTAAAATTGGGCACGACGGCGCTGCTCCTGGCCGGCTTGGTGTGCCTGCTGGCGGCTATTCCGTCTTTCGCCGACTCGCAGGTTCGCATCGTACGCCTGAGCGAGGTCGAAGGAACTGTTCAAATCGACCGCAACACCGGTCAAGGTTACGAGAAGGCGTTCCTGAATTCGCCCATCGTCGAGGGCGCCAAACTTCGCACCGACAAAGATGCGCGCGCGGAAGTGGAGTTCGAGGATGGGAGCACGTTGCGCATGACTCCCGGCACAGTGGTTGAGTTTCCTGTGCTCTCCTTGCGCGACGCGGGGACAAAAGCCTCGACGGTCAACGTCAAGGACGGAACCGCCTACCTGAACTTTGCGGCCGCGAAAGACGATGAATTTCTGCTGACGTTTGGCGATGAAAAACTCGCCTTGAGCAAGCCGGCCCATGTGCGTATCGAAATGAAAGATGCAACCGCCACTCTGGCGGTCTTCAAGGGAGATGTGCGGGCGGAGGGTCCATCAGGGACGGTTGAGGTTGGCAAGAAGCAGTCTGCCAGCTTTGATCTGGAAAATCAGGACCGTTCCACTTTGGCCAAGAATCTGGAGCCGGATCCCTACGACTCTTGGGACCAGCAGCAGGCGTCCTATCATCAGCAATACAACACCAGGACCTACAGCAGCTATTCCCCCTACGCTTACGGAGTAAGCGACCTCAACTATTACGGAAACTTTTTCAGTGTTCCCGGCTACGGCATGATGTGGCAACCATACTTCACTGGCGTGGGCTGGGATCCATTCATGAACGGCGCTTACCTCTGGTATCCGGGTTTTGGCTACACCTGGGTATCCGCCTACCCGTGGGGATGGACGCCTTACCGGTACGGTTCCTGGCGATTCCTGCCAGGCTACGGCTGGGTTTGGCAGCCCGGGAATTCAGTAAGCGGTTGGAGGACAATTCCTGCCGTGGTTAATCCTCCTCAGAACTTTACCCAGCCGAAGCCTCCATCTGTCCCTGGACAGACCGCAATTGTAAATCGCGGACCTGTGGCGGCCACTCTTATGTCGTCTCATCAAGTTATCGTTCATGACAACTCGGCGGGAATGGGTATCCCTCGCGGTAAGGTCAGCGATCTGGCTCGTCTTTCGGAACAGGTAAAAGCGGTAGGATCAGGCAGGGCTGAAGTTCATGCTGCGCCGGTTCGTCCTTCAGCCTCGTCGTCTTCGGTCTTTGGACGAGCGCCTGGCGGCCACATGAGCAGTTCTGGATCACACTCTACCGCAGGATCCCGCAATGGTTCCCATAGATAATTGAGTGACAGCATGGGCATGGGCGGCCTTTCTGGGCCGCCCATTTTTGCTTTAAGTGGCGGCAATGACGCGGTCGAATTTTGCTGAGGCATAGGGCTGCAGGTTCTGCGATTTAACTCACTACGATCCCTCCATATCCCACCACCATCTCCCGATCGCCCGAGACATCGCCTGAAGTTGCGTACTTGATCAGTTCAGCCTTGATCGCTCCCCGGCGCCTGGCCGCCGTGAGCATGACAACGGTTGGGCCGAAGCCACACATGCTGATGTTATCGTTCATCACTACATCGAACAATCCTCGCGCATCGAGTGCGAGGATGCGTTCGATAGCTTTCTGGTCCTTGATGCGCGTGATCGCGTCGCTCTCGTAGTGGTTCATATCGCTTGAAGCGATGATCAGCACCGGCGTGCGTTGC
>CATPBY010000104.1 GCA_955652845.1 uncultured Terriglobales bacterium
CCTTCGCTCGCAGCGTAAACCGCGACGACATTATTAATGGCGCCGCTGACCTGGGCGTGGAACTGGAAGAGCATATTGCTTTCTGCATCGATGCGATGAAGATTATTGCGGCCGAGTTGGGTTTGGAGCTCACCGGCGACCGAATACCTGCGGGATGATTTCCTCTCCTGTCGTACAGCCTCCTATTCTTGTCAAACAGCCACTGTCGATTGCAAAAGCCTTCGTGCGAGTTTCTGGAGAAACGCACGAATCCATTTTTACAACCGCCCAACTACGCTTTCCGCGCAGTTTCACATACGAGGAACAACGCGGATTGCACGACTGGGCATCAGCAGCTTGGTGCCGTCGCGCCTGTGCCGGGGTACATCACTCCTGCAGCATCTGGCGCATCTTCCATCTCCACCCACACATAGATTTCGGACGCAATTCCTCCCTTGAATTGCACTTCTGCTCTAACACTGCTTCGCGGGGCCAAATGCAACCTATGCAATAGCTTGTTCTCAAAACTTACCTCGGATGCACATATTTGCCCTTCGCAACTAAAGGACCTTGAAAGATGCGCTTTATTAATCCCCACGCGCCAGTCGTCCAGTTTGGTCTTGCCAACCTCCACGGTAACCAACTCCTTCAAGAAACGGTCAAGATTCCTCCGAGGTGACATAACGGCCAAGTAAACGGTAATCAAAGCAACGGCAAGCAACACGCTCGCGAAAATCAGAATTCCTTTTTTTCGCATGTTATGGAAAGCCAAGCGCGTATTTACCGCAAAAGCTTGAATCTTTTGCGTCTGTCCTCTTTCGAGCCCTAACGCAACGCGTCCGCGATCTTCCCGCTGGCAATCAATTCTGCGATCCGCGCAAAATCGTGATACATCACTCGGTCACGGTCCATCGTCGCACACACCGACCGGATTGCCGCATGCGCCGCCTGTCCACGCTTCGACGTTCTGAGTGGGGCCACGAAATCCAGCGCCTGCGCCGCAGCCATGGCCTCGATCGCCATCGCGTTCCGCGTGTTCTCGACGATTCGCTTCAGCTTTAGCGACGCGGTCATTCCCATGGAAACATAATCTTCTTTATTGCCTGAGGTGGTTATCGAATCGACCGACGCGGGATGCGCCAGCACTTTGTTCTCACTGGCCAACGCCGCGGCAGTGACCTGCGGCATCATGAATCCCGAATTCAACCCCGCACCTGCCGCCAGGAATGGCGGCAAACCCTCGTTCAGCGCAGGATTCACCAGCCGCTCCAGTCTTCGCTCGGAGATGCCGGCCAGCACGCTCAGAGCGATGCCGAGGAAATCGAGGACGAACGCCACCGGTTGCCCGTGGAAATTTCCTCCGGAGAGAACGTCAGCATTCGCCGCGGAGCGTCTCTCCAACTGAGCGGGCGGGGCGGCCGTCGCGGAGCGAGCATTGCTGCTCTTTAGAAAAACTAGGGGATTGTCGACCGCTGAGTTCACTTCAATTTCCATTACTTCATGGCAATGCGACAGGGTATCCCGCACCGCGCCATGCACCTGCGGCATGCAGCGCAGGGAGTAGGCGTCCTGCACGCGGCCGCAATCGCGATGCGATTCACGCAGCTGGCTGCCTTCGAGCATCTTGCGAAGATTCGCCGCAGTTTTAAGCTGGCCGGCATGCGGCCTGGCCTGGTGGATGCGCTCGTCGAACGCAACATCCGTCCCTCGCAGGACGTCCAGCGTAAGCGCGCCAATCACGTCGGCCGAATCGGCCAGAATTTCTGAGGCGAGCAGCGCCAGGATTCCAACCGCCAGCATGCCCTGCGTCCCATTGATCAGCGACACCGCTTCCTTGGCCTCAAGCAGCAGCGGCTTGATCTGAGCCCGGCGCATTGCTTCCGCGGTCGCAATTCGAGTACCTTTTTCATCGAAGCATTCGCCTTCTCCGATGAGCGCCAGCGCCAGATGTGCCAATGGCGCCAGGTCTCCGCTTGCTCCCACGCTGCCCTGCGATGGAACCATCGGAGTGATGCCGCGATTCAGCATCTCGCAAATCGCATCGATTACGGCGGCGCGCACTCCGGAGTTGCCTTTGGAGAGTGAATTGGCGCGCAGCAACATCATGGCGCGGGTCTCGGACAAGGAAAGCGGTTCACCCACTCCCACAGCGTGCGAGCGTACCAGGTTCACCTGCAACTCACGGATCTGATCACCCGCAATTCGTACATCGCTAAGCTTCCCCACCCCGGTTGTGATGGCGTAGGAAATTCTGTTTTCCGCGACGATCGCATCAACTACATCCCGGGCGCGGTTCACCATTCCACGAGCATCGGGATCAAGCAGCACGGGACGGCGGTCAGCCGCGACTTCACGGACTTCTGTCAAAGTAAGGTCGTTGCCGTTAATGTGAAGAGCTTTCAAAGAGGTGCCCTACCATTTCCCGAAACTAAATTCTGCGTCCTGAGCCAGGTGATATACCTACCCGCTCGGCCAGCTGCTATCTTCCTGCCGCCTTGCGGAACGCTTTCAAATATTTATCAGGCAGCGGACTCATCTTCATTCGCGAATCAGTCACTACATGCGTTGTCTCGCCTTCAGCCAGCAATTCGCCGTCTCCGGCCCGCAGCAATTCATATCCAAAATGCACCACCGACTCGCGTACATTTTTCAGGTGGGTGCGCACGACCACCTCATCGTCATAGCGGGCCGGAGCTTTATAGCGGCAGCGTGCGTCGACTACAGCAATAAACAACCCATCTCCGCGTTCCATGTCGCGATACGAAAAACCAAGTTGCCGAAACAATTCCACGCGACCGATTTCGAACCAGACGAAGTAATTGGAATGGTAGACGACGCCCATCTGATCGGTCTCGGCATAACGCACACGCACCCGAGTCTCCCCGATCACTGGAGGGTGATCTTCCGCATCCTTCATTTACCGCTCCAGCGAGCTTTCCGCTTTTCCAGAAATGCTGAGATGCCCTCACGAAAGTCAGCTGTAGTGCGGATACGCGCGTTGTCCTGAACCGCTGCGGCAATCTGCAAGTCGAGTTGCGCAGCGATGAATCCATTAATAAGTTTTTTTGTGGCCTGCACCGACGAAGGGCTGTTCTCCATGAGCTGCGCCGCCAGTTCGCGCGCGCGTGTCATCAACTGTTCCGGCGCGACAACCTCGTTGACCAAGCCGAAACGATTCGCCTCAGCCGCGTCGAATAGCCGCCCCGTCAAGAGCAGGTCACGCGCAATCTTGTGTCCAATCTGCCAGACCAAAATGGATGAAACGATCGCCGGAACGAATCCGATGCGAACTTCGGTGTAGCCAAATTTGGCATCCGGAACCGCGAGGGTAAAGTCACACATGGTCGCCAGTCCGGTTCCCCCGGCGACGGCCGCGCCATTCACTGCGGCAATCGTGGGCCTGGGGAAATCATAAAGGCGGCGAAACATGTGCGCCATCCGAGCTGAGTCCTCCACGTTTTCCTGACGCGTCTTGCCGAGGAGGGATTTCAATTCGTCTAAATCCAAACCGGCGCAGAATGCCTTGCCAGCGCCCGTAAGAATGACAACCTGGGCGGTAGAATGTTCGATTTCATCAAGCGCGGAAAGCAGTTCGTCGACCAGTTGGAAGCTGATGGCGTTGCGCTTATCCGGCCGGTTGAGAGTGATGGTGGCGATGCCGCAGTCATTGTTCAGCTGGATGGTTGTATATTGCATTCTTGACCTGGTAGTTCTGCATCGTGAACGTATTGGACGGTTTCACGAGGCAGCATGACCAACATCGCGCGTTAGTCCGCTGCCGAAGTATTCGTGTATCGCGCGCCAAGCTCGGCCGTTACTCTCAATAGCGTTTCCAGGGGCTTGATGGCCGGCAGGGCTTCGCCGCGTTGCTTCAGCGCCTCGATCACTTTTTCCGTCGGAATATTTCCCACTAGCGCATCCTGGGCGAACGGACATCCGCCCAGCCCGCCCAGAGAGGAGTCAAAGCGCCGGCATCCGGCATCGTAGGCCGCCAGAACTTTCTCGACCGCTTGCTCCGGACGGCTATGCAGATGCACACCGATTTCCAGGTAGTCATACTTTGAATGCACGGCGGAAAACAGCTCGCGAATCTGCGCTGGCCCGGCCATGCCAACCGTGTCTGCAAGAGAAATCATCTTAATTCCACAGGATTCGAGCAGATCGACGGCATCCACAACTTCCCCGACGTTCCAGGGATCGCCGTACGGATTGCCGAATGCCATCGATATGTAGACAACCGTTTCAAGGCCTGCTTCGTCCCCTTTTCCTTTAATTTTTTCCAGTTCGTCGATGGCTTCTTC
>CATPBY010000105.1 GCA_955652845.1 uncultured Terriglobales bacterium
CAGCCGGACCTCTCCATCTCTTCGGCGATTGCGCCGTAGTCGCCGGGCGAGGTGACCACAGCCACGTCCTGGAAGTTCTTGGCCGCAGAGCGGATCATCGATGGGCCGCCGATATCAATGTTCTCGATGAGTTCGTCAAACTGCACGTCTGGTTTGGCAGCCGTCTTCTCAAACGCATAAAGGTTGACGACCACCATGTCGATCGGCTGAATCCCGTGTTCAGCAACAGCAGTGCAATGGGTGGCATTTTCGCGCCGGTGCAGAATGCCGCCATGCACCTTGGGATGCAGCGTCTTCACCCGCCCATCCAGCATTTCGGGGAATCCGGTAAGCTCGGAGATATCCTTCACCCGGACGCCCGAATCGCGCAAGAGTCTGGCTGTGCCGCCCGTGGAGATCAGCTCCACGCCCATCTCCGACAGTTTGCGAGCAAACTCTACCAATCCGGTTTTATCAGTGACGCTGAGAATGGCGCGCTGGACCTTGGACATTGAAAACCTCTGCAGGTGAAAAATTCGTGGATAGGCAGCCAGAAATTCTACCAGTGTTAGTAGATGAATGTGTAGGCTCGAGCGTCCCCACTCGTGCAGGCAGCGTAGTAAGCCGCGCTAACGAGGAAGCTCTCGCCTGCGCTAAGCGGGCCGGACAGCCGAGGGCGGCTGCCCGTAGGTGACTAGACTTTGGCTTTGGCTTTGAGGCGGACGTGGCCGTCCTGCATCTCGACCGAGTATTGCACGCTGTGGCAACCGTACTGCTTGCGGATCTGGTCGGTTTTTTTCTGCACGAATGAAGTAAAGCTATCGAGATTGCCGGAGACGGCTTCCCCCGCCTTCTCTTTCGCTACAGCTAAAGCTTTGTAAAGTTTTTCGACGCGGTCGCGCTCCGCCCGAGTGTCGGAACATTCCACACTGAACGGTTTCTCTTCGACTACCGCCGCGGCCGCGGCAACTTCCGCGACTCGACTGACTCCGTAAACTTTGTGCTCAGGTTCGTGCTCCTCGGGGCGCACACCTTGCACCGACAGCAGTGCATCCTGCGGGCGCCGGTAGCCTTCCTCGCGGATCCGGCTTTTCTTGCGCCACAGGTCGCTATAGATGGCATAGCGCTGCGCCATTTCGTTGTAACGATAGCGCTGGGAGAAACTCATCCGGGTGCCGTCGCTGAACTTGCGCAACAAGGACAGAACTCTCCACTCAATGTCGGTGGGCGGCCGCTTGGTCGGATTACTGAAGAATATCTCGTACTCGATCTTCAACCGGCGCAGTTGCGAGTCGAGAAGATTCAGTTCTTCGTCAGTGGTCAATCGAGGCTCCTGCAGACAGTGTAGGGGCTGGAGATTACGGAAACGAGGTACCCATCGGGCACAACAGGGATGGAACGAAAGTACCCAATATTCAGGCGCGGGCGTCCCCATCCGTGCAGGAAGCTTGGTGAAGCAGCACGAGCGGGGACTCTCGCGCCTGAATCGAAAAGGATTACTTACCTACTGTGGCTGCCATTTTCTTGACCATGGCGAGCACCAGTTTGCGGTCGCTGTCGTTAAGGCTGACGGCATAGCGGCGGATCTGGCTGAGGAAGCGGACCTCGTCATCGGAGAGCTGCGGAAGTCCCTTGGAGCCGTTTGTATGCCCCGACTCAGCAAAAAACTGAGAGAGCGGGAGTTCCATGGCGCCGGCAATTTTCGCCAGTGTGTCGAGCGAGGGAATAGTGTGGCCGTTTTCCACCCGGGAGAGATAGCAGCGAAGGAGTCCGGTGCGTTTCTCAATGTCACCCTGGGACATTCCGCGCTGCAGCCGGTAGTTCCTGATGGTCTCGCCGATATTCATAGAGAAGACAGCCAACGTGAGACTCCCTGAGGATGCGTGCATAGTAACCAGAGTAGTACCTTCTGGCAAGGGGAATTTCGTTGCTCGCGCCATGCGCGCGCGACGCCGCACTAAACCTTGTCCATGCAGTGATGCGCGCCATTTTCTGCAATCCGCAATTGAGCGTCTGTCGCTTTTTCAGTGCGGAACAGGAAGTTAGTCTCGGCGCCGCGACAAATTACCTGGGCAAAGCGCTCTTCGGCGGATTCTCTTTTACCCAAAAAATATCGTAGACCCGGTCAAAGGTCACAAAAATTATGCAAGCACTCTTCGAGTGGCAGGCAAACTGATGCTTTGCCTTGCTCGGCATCATGGCGAATCCCCCCGCGCTCAGCAGGCGTCCTTTCATTCCTTCCATTTCCGTGAACACACTGCCTTGAACAACAATGACTTGCTCCTGCGCGGTGTGATAGTGCCAGGGAACAATACAGTTTGCCGGGGCCTTCAAAATGAAGGTTGAGGGGCCGGTGGCAGGATCGCCGCTTTCTGTCGCTGAACTGAGGCACTTGCGATCATCATCCGGGGCGAACTTTACTTCAGAGAAAGATTTCATCACTCCGGGGTTTGTAGTTTGCGCCAGCGCTGCATTGGCGCCGCTAAGAACCATCGTTAACAGCCACAGTGATCTTGCGCTCACTCTGATCATTGTCTGGCGGTCTCCATTTGGCAAGAATTTTTTGTCACGCTTGACGCTCTATAACTTCAGTTCCATATAGAGCGCGCCCTCGATGGGGTTCGCGCGATAAGCGGGAATCTCAGTGAATCCAAGCCTGCGATACAACTCGACCGCCTCTTTCATAACGGGTTCCACCGTATCGAGGCGCATGCGTTGGCAACCCATGCCGCGGGCTTCGGCAATTATAGTTTCCGCCAGAACGCGGCCGACGCCCTTGCCGCGAAACTTTGGACGCAAGTACAGGCGTTTCATTTCGCAGATATCTGGCGCCAGCTTGTGCAGGGCCACGCACCCTGCCAACTGGCCTTCATATTCCGCCAGCAGCAATCGTCCGTCAGG
>CATPBY010000106.1 GCA_955652845.1 uncultured Terriglobales bacterium
ACATACCAGGTGGATTACCACGGCGGGGATCGCTATCCACATCTGGTGCGGAATGAATCTACGCGAGATGTGTTGAGCTCAATCATCAAGCCGCGGTAACCGGCCGGGGAGTGGCTCAATTTGGAATTTCTGGCGATTTTCGATGGCGTCCATCCTAGGCGCAGCCGTTTTTCAGGCCGAGCGAAGAGCCTGCCCTGAGCGATGGCGAGGTATGAAAAAACCCCAAATTTCAAAATTGAGCCACTGCCACCGGCCAGGAATTGTTTTCAGTTTTGGATTCGGAGCAGAAGCCCAAGCTGCCGTTTTACCGTCGGCCATTCCGGCGCCACGATCGAGTACCGCGCCGAGTCGCGAGCCGTGCCGTCGACTGCCATCCGATGGGCGCGAAGAATTCCTTCACACTGCCCGCCGATTCGTTCGAGCGCGGCACGCGATTGTTGGTTGCGCGCGTCGGTGTGAAAGCATACACGCAACACCTGCCAGGTCTCGAACGCATGTGAGAGCATGAGCAGCTTTGCCTCGGTGTTGGCTGCAGAGCGTATCGCGGAACGGGTGAGCCATGTGTATCCAATTTCACAGACGTCAGGCATATCGCGGCCGTGTGAAGGATGCCCTTGCGGCCACGGCCATCGTTCTATCTCCCAGAAGCGTGTGGAGCCAATCACAACATTATCGACTGCTCGGATGGTGGCAAACGGCACCGCGGTGCCCGCGTCTCTCCAGGCCAGTGCAGTCTCCACGTATTTGGTAGCTTCAACTTTGCCCTGCGGAACCGGCGTCCACTGATAGAGGGATGGATCGACCGCCGCTGCAGCCGCCAATCCGTCGATGTGGCGGTGGTCCAGCGGTTCCAGGCGGACGTGTGTGCCTTGCACGACAAAATCAGCTGCTGTGGCCGGGTATTTCAATCCTCAACAACTCCTGCGAACAGATCGCTTTCCTCAATCGCCGCCGGTGAATTCACTGCCGCCGCGAGATGAAACAGTTCGCTTCCTCCACGCTTGCGCATATGTCCTTCGAAAAGTGGCCAAAGCGGTGACTGGCTGGCGTGCGCCTTAAACGCGGCAATTTTGGTTTCGACATATGCGCTGATGTCGATAGTGGCAGTGGGGGGAGAAGACGAGATGGGCTGCCGATCCGGCAGGCTGAAGTTCGCGGTCGCGTAAAACAGTTTCTGAACCCGATAAGGAACAATGCGGCCGCTGAGTTGGTCAGGAAAACGATTGTTGCGGCCTGCCCAGTGGAAGGCAAGACTCGCGAACACGGAGGCCATGGAATGATCGGTGTGTCCGGTGACACCGCCCTCCGGACCAAATGCAAGCATCACTTGCGGTCGGAACTCCCGCACTTGCATCGTGAGGTTGCAGACCACGTGATAAAGATCCTGACGGTGAAGCTGCCCGTCAGGATAGTCGAGGACGATTCCCCGAGAAACGTTGAGCATTTCGCACGCCGCCGCGAACTCCTTGCGGCGGATGGCGGCAAGCTCATGATCATTCCGGGCGCCTCCGCGATGGGTGGCAGCCTGCCCGGGAGTGAGGCAGAGAACGCAGGTTTCTACGCCGCGATCGCCATATAAACGGAGAGAACCGCCAAATCCTCCGGCTTCGTCATCCGGGTGAGCGGTAATGACCATCAAACGCATGTTGGGGATTGTATCCTGCCGTCTCTCAACTGGCGGCCGACGCTGATCCTGCCTGACCTGTCATTTCGTCTACGGATTCGCCGCCACTATCCGCCAGCATGAACGCCAGAACTTCCTGGGGAACGGGCGCGTTCCATACTGGAGCGAAAGACTGGCGATGCAGCGGAGAGGGTCCGTGCTGGCGCAAAGCCGCGAGATGATGAGGTGTGCTATATCCCTTGTTCGAGGCCAGTCCATAAACCGGAAAAACCGGATCCCATTCCCGCACCATGCGATCGCGCTCCACTTTGGCCAGGATGGAGGCGGCGGCGATAGAGGCCGAAAGCGCGTCCCCATGAATGATCGCCCGCTGAGTCAGTTCGCAATCCAGCCGCAACGCGTCAACCAGCAAATGGTCGGGGGCAGGACGCAAGCTCAACACCGCCTGTCGCATGGCAACCCGCGAGGCTTGATAGATGTTGATCTGATCAATCTGCGCCGCATCCACGGCGGCAATGGCCCAGGCAATTGCGTGCCGGCGAATACGTTCGACCAGAACTTCACGCCTTTCCGCGAGTAAGAGTTTAGAGTCGCGCAGGCCACGAACCCGGTATGCGGGATCGAGGATCACTGCCGCAGCCACGACCGGCCCGAAAAGCGACCCGCGACCGACTTCGTCAACTCCTGCCACCAGGTGAGCCCCTGAGGCCCAGGCCTTCTTCTCGAACTTCAGAGTGCAGCGCAATCTCTTCAGCAGGCGAAGCTTTAGCGCCGATGGGGAAAGCGGTCGCTCAGCCGCTACTTTGAGTTTAGGAGACACGGAGAAATTTGCTGATTAGTAAAAATTCATCTTCGCTGAGTCGAGCTGGACGCGCAAGTGTGGAAATCATTAAAAACGGATCTTATCGCGCGAATTTCCTACCGTTGGGTAGCCCTGGTAACTTTTACTTGTTACTGGGGTAAATTGACCTTCGTGGTTCCGCTTGCTAACGTCAACTCCAGAAGTCGTATTTCTACGGACTTACCTTGGCGCAAGATCTTTCCACTACGTTGCCCGAGCGCGTGGCGCGGCGAATCCACGTTGCTCTTCCCATCCGCATCACTTATTGGGACAGCGCCACCAAACCGTGCCTTGAAATGGGATGTACCTATGACATCTCTGAAAGCGGGGCGCGGGTCACAGGTCTGCGCCACGTCAAGTCTACGGGCGAAATCATTGCAGTCGAGCGCGGGCGTAACAAGGCGTTCTGCCGGGTAATCTGGATTGGGGAACCTAATTCAGAGTTGGAGGGCCAGATCGGAATCCGCTGCGTTGAGGCGGAACGGACGATGTGGGAAGCGGAGTTGCGGGATATGCAGGAAACCTATGACCCAATAGTTCTGGACAATACCCTGCGCCGCCCGAATTTCTCAGCCGGCAGTGATAAAAGCAATCGCCGGCGGCATGAGCGTTTCGATATTGAAGGCCTGGCTCAACTGCTGAAGCACGGAGCCGACAGCACCCACGGCGAAGCCGTTTTGAGAAACCTCTCGGAACTGGGATGCCTGGTCACCGCCAAGCACACGGTTGCTCCGGGCACGGAACTGAAATTAGTTCTGAATGTGGATAGCTACGATTTGAGCGTTAAAGGGCTGGTCCGGCATGCCGATGAGGAGTTAGGGCTGGGGGTGGAGTTCCAGGAGATACGCAAGGGCGATCGCCAAATCCTGCGGTTCCTGTTACGCAAGCTGGCCGAGCAGCAGCTGGAAGAAGGTTTCGAGCTGGAATTGCACAGCTAACTCCAATCCCCGCACCCAATATTACTTATTGCGGGACCACTTCCGCGGTCACGCGTTCCCGTTCAACATCTTTCAGTCGAGCCGCCTTCCCGCGCAGGCTGCGGAGATAATAAAGCTTAGCCCGGCGGACTTTCGACGAGCGCAGCAATTCCACACGGTCGATCACGGTTGAATTAACCGGGAAGATTCGTTCCACCCCGTGACCAAAGCTGATTTTACGCACCGTAAAACTGGCTTGCGGACCGCGGTCGCGCGCGATGACTACCCCCTCGAAAGCCTGCAGGCGTTCCTTGTCGCCTTCCTTGATCTTCACCTGCACGCGGACGCTGTCGCCCGGTACGAAATCAGGAATATCAGCGTGCCTGGTTTTGGCCAGAAGTTTGTCGATAATCGGGTTGGTCATGATTTTGTCCCCTCGTCGAAAGCATTTTTGCCCATCGTGCTGGCCAAAAACTCTTTGTCTTCACCGCTGAGCTGCACCTCGGCCAGAAGATCTGGGCGATTGCGCAGCGTTTTCGCCAGCGCCGTGCGTCTGCGCCAATGCCGTATTTCCTCATGGTTCCCGGAAACCAGAACCTCAGGAACAGACAGCCCGCGAAAATCCGCGGGGCGCGTGTAATGAGGATAGTCAAGCAATCCCCGCGAACTGCAGGTTGAACTGGGGCCGTTGCTGGATTGCAGCGGGCTGCGAGTACTAAACGATTCCTGTCCCGTCGAAGCTTCGTTTCCCAGGGCTCCAGGAAGAAGCCGAGTGACCGCATCCACAATCACCGCCGCGCCCAGTTCGCCCCCGCTCAGCACATAATCCCCAATCGATAGTTCACGGTCGGCCAGATGTTCACTGACGCGTTCGTCCACCCCTTCGTAGCGTCCACAGATGAGCACCAATCGCTCCAGCCCAGCCAGTTTGTCAGCTTCGGCCTGGTTAAAACGCGTTCCCTGGGCTGAAAGCAGCACTACGCTTTCACCGGAGCGGCCTGCGAGCCGTTGCTCACGTGGAGTCACCTTCAGCCCTTCAATACATTCAAAGATCGGTTCCGGCTTGAGCACCATGCCCTCGCCTCCGCCAAACGGGCGGTCATCCACGGTGCGATGACGATCATGCGCAAAGGCCCGCAAGTCGTGAATTTGCACGGCCGCGATAGCAGCTTCTCGAGCCCGGCGGATGATTCCGTAATCCAGCGGGCCGCGAAAAAAATCGGGAAAGATCGTTAAAATATCGATCTTCATGCGCGGACCGGAACGTTCAGGCTGAGCGTTCTGCGATTTTTTCGACTTTTTCTTCGCAGGCCACTCGGCCTGCTCTGCTCAGGATGATATTTTTCTAGCGTTCCTGTGGTGCTCTTTCTCTTCTTCCGTGAGCGGCGCGTTCACCTCCAGCATACCTTCTGGTAAACGCATTCGAATTTGCTTTTGCTCGATGTCCAGATTCTCCAGAAACGCCGCAGCATAGGGAATCTCGTATTCTTTGGATCCGGCTTGCACAATCAGCAGCGGGGCTTCCCCGGCCCCGAAGCGGACGTCATTAACCTTGCCAACCTCGCGCCCCCCGTCAGAAACTATGCAGCCAATCAGATCACTGACGTATGTCCAGCCCGGCTCAAGCTGGGAACGCTGATCGCGCGGGACCTGTAATTCACAGCCCAAGAGCCTTTCGGCTGCAGAAATCGAATCCACGCCTGCGAATTTCAGAACCAGGCGGCCCTGGTGAGGCCAGAGACTTTCCACCCTTAACTCTTGCCGGGTACCATCGTCAGCGAGGGCAAAGAGCTTCACTTGCTCCGCAAACCGTTGAGCAACGTTGCTCAGTACCTCAACCTTGACTTCGCCACGGCGGCCCTGCGTCTTCAGAACCCGGGCCACAGTTATAAACTCGATGGCTATTCCAAAATCTCCAACTCAAAGCGCTTGTGCAATCTCAACCCGGACGCGTTAAGCAGCGTGCGCATGGCGCGCGCAGTACGCCCCTGCTTCCCTATTACTTTGCCCAGATCGTTGGGAGCTACCGTCAGTTCGAGGACGGTCTCCGAACCCTCCTCGACCTGGCTCACCGAAACAGCATCCGGTTCATCGACCAGCGTCTTGGCGACCTGCTCGACAAGCGCACGCGCGTCACCAGTTGGGTGGCTAATCTTTTGCTCGGCCACGCTCGACCCCGCTCAGTAAGAATCTTCCGTGATCAGCAGTGCAGAATCAAGCCACAGATCCAGCGGCGACAGGAGTTGGCTTGGATACGATTTTGTTAACGCGGTCTGACATCTTGGCGCCCTTCGACACCCAGTAATCGATGCGCTCACGCTTCAGTTCAATGCTGGCCGGATTGGTTCGAGGATTGTAAAGTCCTACTACTTCGACCGGACGGCCATTGCGCGCCCGCTCCTTTTCGATAACCACGACCCGATAATGCGGTTGCTTGCGCGCACCCGTGCGCGATAAACGAATCATTAACACAGAACTTAAGTTCCTTTCCTAATTGCTTCCGGGAGGATAACGCAAACCATTATTTTTGCAGAATTTAGCAGGATTGGCAATAGGGCCCAAGTCAGCTCCGTCTGTCTCTTATTTCTCTGGCTGCGAACCATCGTCTTAGCGCGACGGCGGACCAAATCGCTTCCACCAGCCCGAAAGGCCAAGCTCCCTGCAGAAAGCCGTACACTGATCCCAGGATGCATGCTCCCGCAAACCCCAAGATGAACCACGCACTGCGCTTCTCTAACGCATAGCAAAGTAACATGAGGGTCACCGCAAGCAAACCGAACGCCGTCAGAGGTTTCACCGTGCCACTCTACCATCCGCTGGCAAATGTTATTTCGTCTCTCAGTCCGGTAACCACAGCTCTAACTTGTAAGTCACGACACGGTTGCATAGGTTAGTGGAATCCGGCAATTCCGTCCGAACTTCAGACCGGGCTAACAGGGAGGAGATTATGAAAAAGAGAATGATGAGTGTTGCTACAGTGATGGGTCTACTGCTGATGTTCTCTATGCCACTACCCGCATTCGAGCCTCATCACGAGATCCACGAGGCTTTGGAAGCGCTGCACAAAGCGAGAGTTCATCTGGAGCGTGCCAACCACGACTTCCATGGGCATCGCGCCGATGCTATTCGTGCCATCGACGAAGCCGGCCGTCAGCTTGAAATCTGTCTGCAGTATTGATCAGAAACCGTCCTGCAATGTTCGCAAGCAGCGTTCCTTGTCGACGGCGGAAGGAACGCTGCTTGGTGTCTTTAAGCTTGTTAAAGCCTGACTGGCGTCCGCTTTTTACATTCCCGGCATTTTCATTCCCACCAGCTTGCGCGCAAAACTGGGTTTTCCAATGTCTTTAAACATCTTGCGCATCTGGGCGTACTGGCGCAAGAGGTTATTGACTTCCTGTACGCTGGTTCCGGAACCGCGGGCTATACGTTTGCGCCGGCTGCCGTTGATCACTTCATGATGCATCCGCTCGTGGGTGGTCATGGAATTAATGATCGCCTCGACCCGGTTGAGTTGCTTTTCATCGACTTTGTCCGCGTGCTTCTGCATTCCGGCGAAAGGGCCAACGCTGGGCAGCATTCCCATCAGGCTCTGAAGAGATCCCATCTTCTTTACTTGCCGCAACTGGTCGCGAAAGTCTTCCAGCGAAAATCCGCTGCCAGACAGCGCGCGGCTTGCCATCTCCTGCGCTTTCTTCTTATCGACATTCTGCTCGGCTTTTTCGATCAGCGAGAGAATGTCGCCCATTCCCAAAATGCGGGAGACGATACGATCAGGATGGAAAGGCTCGAGTGCGTCGTATTTCTCGCCCACGCCGATGAACTTGATGGGCTGGCCTGTGACCTGCCGGATGGAAAGGGCGGCGCCTCCGCGGGCGTCGCCATCCATCTTGGTAAGAAACACGCCGGTCAAGGCAAGCTTCTTATGGAACTCGTCGGCCGACTTGACTGCATCCTGGCCGGTCATGGCGTCCGCGACGAAAAGGATCTCCTGCGGATTAAGCAGGCGCTTCAGGGACTGCATTTCTTCCATGAGCTGGTCATCAATGTGCAGGCGGCCAGCTGTGTCAACGATCAGGACATCCGAGCCAGTGTTGATAGCTTCGCGGCGAGCTTCTTTTGCCAGACGTTCAACCGTCGCAGTATTGGGTTCTCCAACTTCTCCTTCGTAAATATTGGCTTTGATGGCCTGCGCTACAATTTTGAGCTGCTCGCGGGCAGCCGGACGATAAACGTCGACCGAAACCAGCAGCGGGCGGTGGCCGCCATTTTTCAGCCAGTTCGCCAGCTTGCCTGAGGTCGTGGTCTTGCCCGAACCCTGTAGTCCCGCCATCAGTATCACGGTCGGCGGCTGCGAGGCGAATTTAAGCCGGGCAGTATCGTGGCCCAGAGTTTCGATCAACTCATCGCGCAGAATCTTGATGACCTGCTCGCCGGGAGAAAGCGCTGTCGCCACCTGCTGCCCGACGGCTTTTTCCTGAATGTGATCGATGAGCTGCTTGACGACTTTAAAGTTGACGTCGGCTTCGAGCAACGCCAGCCGAATCTCGCGCAGCGCCTCCTGAATATTTTCTTCATTGAGGACAGCCTGACCCCGCAGGGTCTTGAAGGCGCGCTGCAGCTTTTCCTGAAGATTCTCAAACATAAGGGTGATTGAGTCATTTTAGCAGGGTGAAGGAACCGAGCCAGCGCCAGGAAGGGCACGGCTGAACCCCTGCCGACCACAAACGCATTTCCTAAACTCTAAGCCCAAAGGCCTCTCTTAATTTTTTCGTGGGAATCGAAATTAAATGTGAGACTTGATTTCAAGGCGACCCAAACGCTTCCTTCGCAGCCATCACCGTGTTGCAGTGGATCGTAACCGTGTCTTCCAGCCTCCGGGCGTAGCCGCCAGCATAGGTGACCATCACCGGAATATTCCTGGAGCGGGCTACTCGGAACATCAGTTCGTCGCGCTTCTTCAAGCCTCCAATGGTAAGGGCCAGGCCGCCAAGCTGATCTTCTATGTATGGATCGGCGCCGGCGATATAGCAGATCAAATCCGGCGCAAACTGGCGGAGTCCGGAACTCAGCGCGTTATCAAGCCAGGCAAGATAATCGTCGTCTCCAATGCCGTCCGGCAGGTCCACATCAATCGAAGACGGCGGTTTCGATGCTGGATAGTTATTCTCCTGGTGAAGCGAGATGGTAAAGACATCGCCCGCCTGTCCATTGCGGATTTTTGGCGAAGCGCGCAACCCGGATGTCGATGGCAACGGATCGCTCGCAGCGCGAATACCCGTGAAGATGGCGGCAGTCCCGTTGCCGTGATGAACGTCACAATCGACCGTCATGGCGGTGTGAATCTTCTCATCGCGCTGCATGCGGCGAATGGCGACCGCCACATCGTGAATCATGCAGAAGCCTTCGCCGTGTCCCGGGAAGGCGTGGTGAAATCCGCCGCCAATGTTGAAACCGATGCCATCTTTCAGCGCATAGCCGGCAGCCATGATCGATCCGCCCGCAGCCAGCCAGAAGGCTCGCACCAGTTGCGGCGAGTAGGGGATTTCCATCTGCATTTCTTCGAGTGGAGACAACGTGCCGGTCTTCAATTTGTGAACATATTGCGGGGTATGGACAAGCAGAATGTCGTGGTCAGAAGCCGGCTCCGGAGTGAGAAAATCCGACGGCTCGGCGATTTTGGTTTCGAGCAGCCGATCATGAACGCGGCGGTATTTCTCCGCCGGGAAAACATGCTCCCCGATAGGCAGATAATAGTCGTCGCTATAGACCAGCTTGAAGGGCAGCATGGCGAGGGAAAACTCCATGATACCGCGAGGTGATCGAGCAAACAGGAATCCAGGAGCCTACTTCAACCCGACACCGTAAAGATAGTCGTAGGTCCCGCTTGAGCCGAATGGCAGGTTGGCGCGGAAGGACGCGAACAGAAGTGCTCGGTCCATGAAGGTTAGAAACACATCCTGTTGGGAATTGGCAGAAGTCAGGCGGAAGGTGAAAACGCCAAAACACGGATCCTGAAGCTCGCCCGGGCTGCCATACAAATACGCAGTATCAGCTACAGGGGTCAATGCGGCCTGCGCGATGATGGCGCCCTGCGCACTGCTGATAGTGACGTGCCCGCTGCTGTTGATAACCAGCGTGGCATTTCCAAGACTGGCAGTTCCGGTTTCGGTGTTGCCCATTCCGGCGGCGGCGCCGGTCTTCTGATAAAAGATGGCCTTATAAGTTCCGGCGAACGACGGATCAAAATCCTTGGTGGCCGCCTGCCTCAATCCGAGGATTGCGCCGTTGGACGAATCCACGGCGAAAATCCCGTTCGCTGTGCCGAAAATGTAGTCGAACCGAGTCGTGCTGTTCTTCTCCGCAACTTTGAAGAAAGTGCCAGAGGGATCCAGTTGGGCCTGACTCACAGTGACCGGCGTGCCGGCGTGGAAAGGCAGTCCGTTTTGACTGGCGGCGTCATATGGCGAATAGGAGGAATTGTCCACTGTACCCCCAACGTTGACGACGACGGACCCGACTTCCAGTCCACCCGAGCTGGTGCGAAACTGCATATAGTTGTAAGTGTGTCCTTCCCACGTTGCCAGGGATATCTGTCCGCTGTCGACGGCTGTGACCAGCGCTGGCATGTCGAGATTGGGTCCTGTTTTGGCGGCCTGCACCAGCAAGGCGTATCCCGGAACCTCGTAGGCGGCAATCAGATTTCCCTTGGGATCGCTGAGAGCATAGGTCCCGTCAGCGTTCACCGTGTAAGGGACGATCCCGCCGTCACCGTTGGATACGTCGGCGTAAGTCAAAGTGTGCGCAGCTGCATCAATCATGAACGTCAAAAAGTCGCCCACCGAAGCGCTGCCGTTGTATGACCGCGAAGACTGGACTGCTGTCGTCGGCGAGGTGGCGCTGCAGCTCACCAGCAAAAGCAAGTCAACCAACAGAAACACCGTCCGAAGCTTCACTGAGGCTCCTTGAAAGCGGGCTTTTCAATCCGTTCTCAAGAAGAGGATCGGCGGTTTTCGCCGATAGCTTTAAGTGGGAAGGGTGGAACATAGTCCGAAGCCAAAAGGGGGCGCCCTGCATCTAAACATTGACAACAAATCACTCAAGTCTTATCATAGCAGCGTTTGCAATAGTAAATCCATTGATTGTAAAGCACTTATAGATAAAAGGAGGATCCAATTTTATGGCCAAGATTATCGGTATTGACCTCGGAACCACCAATTCCTGCGTGGCAGTTATGGAAGGTGGCGAACCGAAGGTGATCCCTAATGAAGAAGGTGGGCGGACCACGCCTTCGGTTGTCGGCTTTACCAAGACCGGCGAGCGGCTGGTGGGGCAGGTCGCCAAGCGCCAGGCCATCACCAATCCGGAGAACACGGTGTATTCGATCAAGCGATTCATGGGACGCCGCTATGACGAGGTGACGGAAGAAATCAAGATGGTCCCTTACAAGGTCGTGCAGTCGGGCGACCATGTCGCGGTTCTGGCGCAGGGCAAGGAACATACGCCCCCGCAGATTTCCGCCATGATTCTGCAGAAGCTGAAGAAGGCGGCGGAAGACTACCTTGGCGAGAAAGTGGTCGATGCGGTTATCACCGTGCCGGCGTACTTCAACGATGCGCAGCGTCAGGCGACCAAAGATGCCGGCAAGATCGCCGGACTCGACGTAAAGCGAATCATCAACGAACCCACGGCGGCGGCGCTGGCTTACGGCCTCGACAAGAAGAAGGATGAAACCATCGCGGTCTACGACTTCGGCGGCGGAACATTCGACATTTCGATTCTGGAAGTCGGCGAAGGAGTAATCGAAGTCAAAGCCACAAATGGTGACACCCACCTGGGCGGCGACAACATCGACCAGCGCCTGGTCGACTGGCTGATCGATGAGTTCAAGAAAGACGAAGGCCTGGACTTGCGCGCGAAGGGCAACGAGATGGCCCTGCAACGTCTGCGTGATGCGGCGGAGCGGGCGAAGATCGAGCTCTCCACCACGATGGAGACCGAGATCAATCTGCCGTTCATTACAGCGGATGCGGGCGGTCCCAAGCACCTGGTCAAGAAGCTGACCCGGGCCAAGCTGGAATCGATGGTTGAAGACATCATCCAGCGCTCTGTGGGTCCCTGCAAGCAGTGCATGAAAGATGCCGGGGTCGACGCCAGCAAGATCGACGAAGTTGTGCTGGTGGGCGGCCAGACCCGCATGCCGCGGATTCAGGCGCTGGTGAAGGAACTGTTCGGCAAAGAGCCTCATAAGGGAGTGAACCCGGACGAAGTAGTGGCAATCGGAGCTGCCATTCAGGGCGGCGTTCTGGGCGGCGAGGTCAAAGACCTGCTACTGCTCGACGTTACCCCGCTGACGCTCGCGATCGAAACTCTGGGCGGCGTGGCGACGGCAATGATTCCGCGCAACACGACTATCCCGACCCGTAAGACGGAGACGTTCTCCACCGCGGCCGATAACCAGACCTCGGTTGAAGTCCACGTGTTGCAGGGCGAGCGCCCGATGGCGGCACAGAACCGCACTCTGGGCAAGTTTCACCTGACTGGACTGCCGCCGGCTCCGCGCGGCGTCCCGCAGATTGAGGTGACGTTCGACATCGATGCCAACGGCATCCTCAACGTGACCGCAAAAGACAACGCCACGGGCAAGGACCAGAAGATTACGATCACGTCGTCTTCCGGTCTGAGCAAGGACGAAGTCGAACGCATGGCCAAGGAAGCTGACGCGCACTCCGCCGAGGATAAGGCTCAGCGCGAGCAGATCGAGGCGAGGAACCAGCTCGACTCGATGGTCTACAGCGTGGAGAAGATGCTGCGTGAGCACGGCGACAAAATCTCCGGCGCCGAACGCGGCGACGTCGAAAATGCCGTGGCTGACGCCAAAAAGGCGCTCGAGGGCACCGACAAGAGCGCTATGGATCGGGCGCGGGAGAACCTGACCAAAGCCTCGCACAAACTGGCCGAGCAGATGTACAAGGCGGCCCAGCCGCAAGGCGGGGCTCCCGGTGCAGGTCCGGGGGCAGGAGCGGGTCCGGCTCCGAGCGGCGACGGTCAACCCAAGAAAGACGAAGGTGTAATCGACGCGGAGTACGTAGACGTCGAAGACAAGAAATAGGCTCATGTGGCGCGGGGCCCCCTTTCGGTTGCGCGTAGGGTATGCTCTCGCCCCCGTACTTACTGGCCACGGATCAGCACAGGTCTCACGGATTGGATACTTATCCGTGAAGATCCGCGCGAATCCGTGGCTGGCTTTTATCAAGGGGAGATTAAAATTGCAATTCGAAATAAACGGGCGGGATTATTTTCTGAATTTTTCGGACGACGAATTGCGCTGGTACGTATTCGCGCCTACCG
>CATPBY010000107.1 GCA_955652845.1 uncultured Terriglobales bacterium
ATGCGAGACTGCAGGCATACTCAATTCGACGGTAAATCTGGCTGCCTCCATCGCGGCTACCGAAACTTTGAAGTTCCTGGTGGGTGCGGAAGATCAGATGCGGCGAACGCTGCTGTCTTTTGATTTGTGGACCAACCAGCGAGCCGAAGTTATCGCCGCGCATCCCCAGGCCGACTGCCGCGCATGTGTCGACCGTGAGTTTATTCATCTGGCAGGAGAAGCCAGGCCTCACATCACGCTGTGCGGTCGAAATTCGGTCCAGATCCATGAACGCCGCCGACCAGTGGACCTTGCCGAAATGACCAGGCGGCTGACCGCCCATGGCATGGTTAAATACAACGATTTCGTGCTCAAATTCTGGCGCGAACCCTACGAAATGACCCTGTTCCCCGATGGCCGCGCCATTATCAAAGGGACCACGGACACCGCTGTGGCGCGAAGTTTATACGCGAGGTATATAGGAAACTGACGGTTTATTATTTTTATTCTGCGCTGTTATGCTGCACTGTGGAGGCGACATGCAATCAGTAACTCCGGATTTCTCCGTTCTCAAAGCCAAAATGAAAGCCAGTTGGATGGCTGGCGATTTCGGCCAGATTGCCAATTACAACGTCAAGACAGGGGAAGAGTTCGTTGCGCTCGCAGACATCAAGCGCGGTTCTCGGCTGCTGGATGTGGCATGCGGCACCGGTAACATAGCGATTCCCGCGGCTCGATCCGGCGCGATCGTCACCGGCGTCGACATCGCGACCAACCTTCTGGAACAGGCGAAAAGGCGTGCCGCCGAGGAACAATTGGAAATTCGCTTCCAGGAAGGGGATGCTGAAGAGCTGCCCTGCGCCGATCACGAATTCGATATTGTCCTTTCAATGTTCGGGGCCATGTTCGCTCCCCGCCCCGAACGAGTTGCCGCAGAATTCATTCGGGTGTGCAAACCCGGCGGCCTGATCGCAATGGCCAATTGGACTCCCGAAGGATTTGTGGGTAAGACATTTCAAGTCACCTCAAAAATGGTTCCTCCTCCTCCAGGCATTCCGGCACCGATACTTTGGGGGGTCGAAGAGACAGTTCGTCAGCGGCTTTCAAACGGGATTTCCCGCCTGAGTCTGACGCGAAAAAAGGCCCACTTGAATTTTCCCTTCGGCCCTAAAGACGTCGTGGCTTTCTTCCGTCAGTATTTCGGTCCTACCCAGGTAGCGTTTTCAAGATTGGACGATAGGGGGCAATCGGAGCTGACTTCGCAGTTGGAGTCCCTGTGGACGGACCACAACCAAGCCACCGATGGAAACACCAGCATTGAGGCTGAGTATCTGGATGTGAGGGCGATTCGAGCCTAGCAAGGCCGCCAATCAAGGCTTCGAGCATCCCGGCTGGTCGAGATAGAATCTCAAGTTTAAGGACCTATCCCGGAGGCCCATATGCGTCAACTTACCACTCTGTGCAGATCTCTCTTCTGCTTGACCATCGTGCTGTCGGCTTTAGCGGCTGCTCAGGTGGTAACTTCGGGCTATGTCACCGATTGGACCCCGCCGCCGGGCATGTATGCAGCGCCTTTTGCTCCGCTGGTGACCACTCCCACCGTGAACCTCCCAACTCCTTCCTTGCAGGTAGGGGCAAGCAATGCAACGGCCGCGAACGCGGCAGGCGCCACCAGTACGACGGCGTCGCGCAACAACTCTGGGCCGGAGGCGGCGTTCGAGCGTCCCGCATGGTACGGTCAGACGCCTCTATTAGAACCGGCGGAAGAAGCTAGTACGGAAGCCGGAACCACAACTGCCGGGCAAAGATTCGAGTTGGGAGCAGCGAGATTTCAGGCAGGCTATGGAGTAGCGCAGTTGGCGGCTGAACAAGGCCTCCACGGGCGGGCGCAGCGGATTTATACCAACGACGATATTGTCCGTCTCGATCAGCAAGATGGAACGGTCAAAGCCGGCGAACGGACAGAGCGTATCGAATAGGTCGACTCAGCGCTGAACCACACTCTGCAGCGTTGTGAAAAAACCAGGATAAGAAATCGTAGCCGCTTCAGCCCCCCGGATGCGCGTCTCGCCGTGAGCCCCCAGGGCAGCGATAGCGAAAGCCATGGCAATGCGATGGTCGCCGAAGGAATCGATCTGTGCGCCACGCAACTTTTGCTTCCCGTTAATTTTTAAACCATCAACCCGTTCTTCTACTTCCGCTCCCATTGCCCGCAGATTTGCCGCAATGGCGGCAATGCGATCGGATTCTTTCACTCTTAACTCGCCGGCATCGCGAAGTTCGATTCCTGCCGCCGTATACGGCGCAATGGCCGCCAGAACCGGAATTTCATCAATCAGCGCTGCGCTGTCGACTCCCGCGATAGTGAGGCCAGTCAACTTTCCGCTCTCGACCTGCACCGTGCCTTGCAATTCTCCGTGCAACTGCTGGAGTTCGGTGACGGTAATGTGAGCTCCCAGGGCGATCAAGATCTCGAGCAGCCGGGCCCGGCTGGGATTCAGCCCCAGTCCTGCAATTGTCAGGTTTGAACCAGGAAATAACGCAGCTGCGCAAAGAAAAAATGCCGCGCTGGAGAGATCTCCCGGAATTCTCGCCTCAATGCTGCCCAGTTTCTGTCCGCCTGAAATGCTTATCCTGTTTCCCTGTTGTCGGAGTTCTGCCCCAAACGCCTGCAGCGCCAGTTCTCCATGATCGCGCGTGCGTACCGGTTCTTCGATACAGGTTTCGCCTTCCGCGAACAAACCGGCGAAGAGCAGGCCTGATTTCACCTGGGCGCTGGCTACCGGTACCCGGTGGTCGATGCCTTTGAGATGCCCACCAGTGATACACAGCGGCGGACGGCCGCCGTGAGCGGAGATCTTTGCTCCCATTTCTTCCAGGGGAGTAATGATCCTCGCCATGGGACGGCGAGAAAGAGATCCGTCTCCGAC
>CATPBY010000108.1 GCA_955652845.1 uncultured Terriglobales bacterium
CAATCAAGGCACACTACGTAGGTGCCGGTGCGGGCCGCCGAGCCGCCGCACTTGTGGAGTCCGGGGCGGACCGTGATGGGGAAGCTGTAGTGAGGATGCCAGCATCCGAACAGCGCGTCATATAGTCTTGCAATCATCGTTCACCTCCCGCAGCCAGCCCTTTGGGCCCTTGCCTGAGAGTGCCGAATCAATGCTGCGTTCAACCAGTTAGATTCACCTCCCGCCAAAAAGGTTCCTGGCGCCAGAGCACTCGGCTGTTGGAGGATCAAAAAGGAACTACCAGTGTGTAGGTGGGTGCAGAGTTTATGAATCGCGCTTCCGAAAAAGAGAAAAATATTGCAGAGCGTCAAACTTCACGTGGACCGGTCTTTTTTCGGGCCTCACATTTAGCAACAATGGCGGACCGGAGGCGATTGCGGAGATCGTCAGGCAGTTCGTAGAGCTGGGAATCGCGGTAGATCTCGATGGTCTTTTTAGTGGTATCGCAGACGACGTAACAATTGTGGCACCAGGCCAGATGATCTTCCAATTCTGACTTGGTGCGATCATCGAGAACGCCGTCCAGGTAATTCGTCAGCTCTTGCAAAAACTCAGAGCATTTCACTGTTTATCATCCCCGCTCTCACGTTTCTGGAAGTAACGGCTGAGCCTTTCCCGCAACTGCAGCCTGGCCCGTAACAGCCGGGACTTGACCGCGGGAATACTGAGGTTGAGAGCCTCAGCAGTCTCCTCGGTCGAAAGACCTTCCACGTCTCGCAGCACAAAAACTGTCCGAAAGCTTGGCGGCAGCCCTTGAATGGTGCGCGACAGAATCTCGCGCAATTCAGCCTGGCTGTATTGCTGCTCCGGGTTAGGGCTCCAATCCGCTACTTCCCGAGGAAGAGAATCTTCCTCAGTCTTAACTTCCTCGTCCAGTGAAACCATACGTTCCGGCCGGCGACGGCGCAACTTCATCAGCGCCTCGTTGACCGCGATCCGCACCAGCCAGGTATAAAACTTGGACTGGCCCTGGAACTGATGCAGGTTACCGTAGGCTTTCAAGAAGGCATCTTGCACCACATCTTCCGCGTCTTCGCGGTTCTGGGTTATGTGTTGCGCGATGCGAAATACGTTGCGATCGTAGCGTCGAACCAGTTCCTCGAAGGACGCGACGTCGCCGCCTTTGGCCGCCTGGACCAGCGCCAGTTCATCACTGACGGGCTCACTCAATTTAGGTTGGATGGTACCCATTGTCCTTCCGATGCAACAATTTTCGAGGCGAACGGCCGGGAAACGAATGTTATTTTACTTGGTAACCCGGCTTCCGGCTTAACTCTTTTGACGTATCTATAACTGCTGGGTTTACGCTAAATTCCAGAGGGCGGCGCGTCCACGGTGGAACACGTCCTTCGGTGACTGAAACAGCATCGGCCAAGTGGCCATATAATGAGAGCTTAGCCGAATGAAGGGGCAGAAGAAAACGTCCGCCGGCCACTCCGGGGCCGGCGATCAAATCACGATGGCAGAAACAGGCAAAGGAATTGAGCAGATCATCGAGAGGATTGTCTCTCAAGTGCTGGAGAGCCATGTCTCCGAGATTCGAGGCGATCTGGTGCGCCGGGTTCTGGGCGAACTCCCGGCGGCGGAGATGCCCGCCCCCCACGTTTCAGGAAACGATGCTGGCGCTGCGGACCTTCTCAAGGCGATTTCGGCGATTCATGCTGGTAGTTCTCAAAAGGAAATTCTCCGCGCCCTGCTGGACCATGCCATTCATTACTGCGGCCGGGCGGCGCTGTTCGTCATTAAAGCAGGGGCGGCGACGGGATGGCAGGGCCGCGGATTCGGAGACCGCTCCGGCGACCACGACAGCATCAAGGATCTGGCGCTCGATGTGAATACTGGTCTTGCTGCCCGAGCCATGCAGTCACGCATGGCTTTAAGCGGGCCGGCCAGCGAAATGGATTCGCAATTCATCTCGCGTTTTAAACCACCATGGGATGATTCAGCCATGGTGCTCCCGCTGGTCCTGAAAGAAAAAATTGCCGCCCTGGTCTATACCGACGCTGGTTTAGAAGCTGGACGAAAGATCGATGCGGCCGCTCTGCAGGTACTGGTCATGGCTACCAGCGCCTGCTTAGAGGTGATCTCGCTGCGCAAGCAGGCGCAGAAAGAAGGTGTGGTTGAAGCCGTTGTGGAGAAGACAGGGGCTCAGCCGCCGGTACAGAGCGTTTCGTCTTTTTCCGACCCGTTTGCAGCCCATCAGCCCAAGCACGTTGAAGCCGTGCCGGCTGCGCTTGCGGTTGAGGAGGCGGGTAGCGTGGTTGTCGCCGAGCCGATGGCGGCCGCGGCTGCCGCAGCTGCTCCCGGGGGCGATCCTATTGCGCAGATGACGCCCGGCGAATCCGACATCCATCGCAAGGCGCAGCGCTTTGCCCGTCTGCTGGTGGATGAAATCAAACTCTACAATCAAGCCAAGGTGGTCGAGGGCCGGAAGCACAAAGATTTATATGACCGTCTGAAAGAAGACATCGAAAAGAGTCGCGGAACTTATAAGAAGCGGTATGGCAATACTGCCGCTGCCAGCACCGATTATTTCAGTCAGGAACTAATCCGGAGCCTGGCTGAGGACGATAGTTCAATCATGGGCGCCAATTTTCGGCGATAATCGACAGCAGTGGTTTTTCATCGGCATTCGATCCTCCGCTCGCTTTGCTTCTTGATCGTGGCTGTTTTGTGCATCGCTTTGGGCTTGGGCAGTTCCCAGTCGACCGTCGCGCAGACTCTAACCAGCCAACACAAGGACACCAAGAAAACTACACAGAGGCGATCGCGAACTTCTCCGCGGCTGCGCCGTATGCATCAGGCATTTGTTGCGTCTGCAAGCCTGAAGCCCATGGCGCGGCAGTTGCTGCAAGATCGTACTCCAGCCGCGTACGGCGGAGTGGAAGCGTACGCCCGCCGTCATGCTAAAGAGGACGCCGGAGCGCTGGCGTGGCTGGTTGCGGGATACGCCCATGTGCTGGATCGTGATTACGGCAAAGCGGTCGACGCGCTGAATCGCGCCAAGCCGCTGGCCGGCGATCTTGGGGACTACGTCAGCTACTGCCTGGGGACCTCTTATTCTCAAACTGGGCGGAACGCAGACGCGCTGGTCAGCCTCCACGATTTTGACAAGACCTATCCTGATTCACTTTTGATTCGTGATGCGCGCGTGATGTACGCCAATGCTTTGCTGGCGGAAAGCAGAGGTCCGGAGGCCATTGCGCTGCTCGAAAACGAGCGCCAGCCTACGCGCGCGGATGTGGAACTGGCACTGGGGCGAGCCTATGCTGCTTCCGCACAGACCGAGAAAGCTGTCACCACTCTGCGTAATGTCTACTTCACCCTGCCATTGAGCGCCGAAGCGGGCCAGGCTGAGACCGAGCTCAAGAAATTAAGCGATAACGGGCAGGTTGCGCCCCCGGGCTTCAACGGGCGCCGAACCCGTGCCGACCTGCTGCTCAAGGGCAAGCGATTCAGCGATGCCGCCAACGAGTACCGCAGTTTGTTGAACGAAGTGAGTCCCGCCGAGCGCCCGGAGCTTCAACTGGCATTGGGAAACCGCGTCTGCAACTCCCGAAAAGTATCAATGGCGCGGTCATAGTCCCGCTTCAGCAGATAAATGTTTCCTGCCGAAAGTAATGCCTGCTCCAGCCACGGG
>CATPBY010000109.1 GCA_955652845.1 uncultured Terriglobales bacterium
CCCTTGTAGTATTCGAGGCTTAACCCGACGTACTGAACCACCTTACATTTCGCATCAGTCGCGGTGGAGGGCATGTCGTCGCAGAACCGCAGAGAATGGGTGGGATCAGGCAGGGAATCCCGGGTGGTGGTTTCAACCAGGTAAGGGCTGTGACTATTTTCCTTCACGAAATAAGCCAGCACATCGCGGTAGTAATCGAACTCATCGTGTAACCCCTCTGGCACTGGTCCCTCGCCAAAATCATAATAGCGCGACAAACCGGTTGTCCCTGCCAGGTGGGGCTCCCGTACCCACATCAGATAATCGCGCCTAGCGTATTGATAAGCCTTTTCCAGCCAAGGGCGGTCCGCTTTGCCACGCGCTTTTTCCGCTTCATAGACCGCCACGATCATGGAACTCAGAAATGGCGGTTGGGAGCGGCTAAGGTAATAAGTGCGATTCGCGTTGAGAACCGCCCCGTAATGCTCGATTTCAAAGAAGAAGTTTTCTACCATGCCCCGTGCCAGGTCGAGTTTGCCGGCGCGCAACAAGCCGCGAATGATGAAATAACTGTCCCATCCATACATCTCGTTAAATCGCCCGCCAGGCACAACGTAAGGGTTCTTAAGAAAAAGTAGCCCGGGCGGCATAATTCCGCTGCGTGTTATCTGGCCTGGTCCCCGGATGGTCAAAGGGAGGGGTTTCACGAGGATGTTGCACTTCTGTGAAAGTCCTCGGATCACGGGAGGAATTGGCTTGCCGGCGGGAACATAGAGCACTTCCGGCTCGACCAACTTCGGATCGCGGACTCCCTCGCAGGTCGTGGTGGAACGAGTCAGAGACGTCCAACTGGAAGATATGTAATGCAGAATGGCCTCCAGCTCAGGGGACCCGTCAAGTGGGTAGTGAACATCCTCCGCCTCCACACCGAGAGATCCTAAGCCCAGGGCCACGGCCCCCAGCCACGCCGCTATTGCATTTTTGCGTATCACCTTATCGTTTCTGTTTATCGTTCCTGTTAAACCACCCTTAATATCATTCCCACCGTTTACGGAAGCCTGGTTTGAAGAGCGAGAGCTGTTCGCCATGCAATCTTGGCTTCGCCGCGGGAGCCGGGTACAAACATACCGCAATATCCGGAAAAACCTGTATTGCTGACCGCGGCTAAAGGAAGGACAATTTTCGCGGAGATTAATGGGCCCCATGGGATTATTTAACTGGTCGATGGGATTGTTCAACATGTACAGACCCGGTGATGTTGTGCCTTCCTCGGGAGTTTACGCTACCTGGCATTCGACGCCGCACGCCTTAATCGAGCACACAATTTGCCTCGAAGGACACCGATTCCCCGGTTGTAGCCTGTGTCCTCTTGGGGTGATGTATCGACTTGAAAAACCGGGTGTTTCCATTTTTTCGACCATCAATCGCCCTGAACAGGGCTTCTCCGCCTGCTAGGGCGAACACTGCTTTTCTGGTGGACATTCATCATTGGGTCGCGCCGGCGCGAGCCGCGGCGCTATCGACCCCTGCTTCCCCGCCAAGATTGGGATTTCACACGTTTATAACCTGATCCAGGAGAAGCACCGCAAGAAACCGTTGAACGTCATTTTCTTTCCCATGTATGACGTGCTGACTTATCCGCTGGTAAAAATCGTCGGCGCCAATGCCTGTCCGACGGTGACCGCCACGCCCGAAACCGTGAAGGCCGCCTTTACCAAGGAAAATGACGTTTTCGCCGAGAACAACGTCAGGTATCTCGATCCTGTGCTGAATTTCGCTGACCGCAAGTTGTTCGCGCACCAGATGCTGCAGGCCTGGCAACCGGTCCTGGGATTGAGCCTGGAAGAAAATGATCGAGCGGTGGAAGTGGGTTACAAGGCGCTCGCAGACTATGAAGCGAGCATCCGCAAGCGCGCCCGACAGGTTCTCGATCAACTGGAGCGCGAAGACCGCATCGGCATCGTCATGCTGGGCCGGCCCTATCACCATGATCCCGGCCTCAATCACGAAATTATGGAAGAATTCCAGAAGCTGGGCTATCCCATCTTCTCGCAGAACACTCTGCCGCTCGACGAAGACATGCTGGAACGGCTGTTCGGGGATGAAGTACGCGCGGGCGTGATAAGCCATCCGCTGGATATTACCGACGCGTGGAAGAATTCGTATTCCTGCAGCACGAATCACAAGGTTTGGGCGGCGAAATTTACCGCTCGCCATCCCAATCTGGTTGCGCTTGAAATTTCCAGCTTTAAGTGTGGCCACGATGCGCCTATTTACGGAGTGATTGAGGGCATCATCAACAGTCGGGCACGCCCTACTTCTGCTTTAAAGATCTGGACGAAAATAAGCCTTCCGGATCGATCAGGATTCGCGTAGAAACAATTGACTACTTCCTGCGGCGCTACCGCGAAGAAGTCATCCGCAAACGCAAAGCAGCGGAAGATATTGAAGCGCAGCTAGCTGCCTTGGAGGCCGAGCTTCGCGGTCAGGTTTTGCAACCAACAGCGCAGTTCGAACCCGAAGCGCAAGAGATGGCGGCGGATTAGCGTTACGCCGCACAGCGTTTCCTTGTGATCCCAGCGTCGAATCATGCTGCAGTTTTTCTCGTCAGAAAAG
>CATPBY010000110.1 GCA_955652845.1 uncultured Terriglobales bacterium
GGCCGTGGCTGATGGAGCAGCCGGTTTTTGGTGCTGCGTCAGTTTGACGTTTTGTTCCGTATGAACCATTGCCAACTGGTTCTTTCCGGTAAAGTGCAGGATTGCCCGGCCGGCTTTCCCTTGCATGGGCTGTGTTGCAAAAGTTTCCATTTGCACATTCTGAGAGAAGGTCGCGATGCGCACAGTGTCCTGCTGTTCTCCCATCAGCATTTCAAGCTGATCGGAACGGACTTCTGCCGGCTGCCTGCCTTGGGATTCGACCTTCACATGACCAATTGCCAGAAGCCGCTCCACGGTGTTGTCCGGCCGCAGAAAAAGAGTGGCCTGGTCGGCTTCCGACCGTTGCGAGCGTGTCAACAAATGAGGCAGCTCCAGCAGGATCTGGTGCGGGTTCTTTGATATGCTTCCCTTTGCCGCAGTCACCGTAGCACCCGTCGAGCCACTGAACACAATGTTCACTTGCGACTGCATCGATAGCACGCTGGTGTTGGCCGCATAATCCACGCCCACGGCTGACCCGCTCGCCCCCGGAATGTAGAAATTGACTTTCTGCCGGGTAGAAGCGTTTCCCGTCTTCTGATTGAAAACCAGCTCCGTAGTCTTTAAGTGGATGGGGTTTTTCAACTCTTTGGGCGGGGATTGATCTGGCTTATTAGCCCCCTCGGGGTTAGGTTGAAGGTCGATCTGAACTTCCCCTCTGCCGACCACATCTCCCGATTGCGGGTCGTAATCGAAAGTCGCCCCGTAGATCTGATCAAAACGGCTGGAGTCGCGTCCATATAACGTAATGGTGACGTCGTGCAGCTGCGCCTTCCCGCCCTCCTTGAACTGCACGGCTTTACTGGCCTGGACCTTAAACAAAGTTCGTCCCTGTTCGGACTTGGAGATGGTGAAACCGTGCGCGGTCTGCTGAATGTCGAGACCAATCCTCTCCGGTACCTGGGTTAATGCGTTCTGCAGGCCTTGTTGGGAATAGAAGTACATCCCTGCCACGGCGAGGGTCAGCGTGATGGCCGCGATCGCGATCCAGCGGCGCAGGCGGGATATTTCTGCTGTCATCTGAGATAAGTCTACCGGAAGCGCACCTCCCAGTTCTCCCGGAGTTAGGTCCAGCCGGTTAGGCTAAACTTGCACAACCATGACATCGCCCGCTCTGTTGGAGCTGCAAAATGTCCGCGTGATGCGGGGGAATAAGATCGTCCTCGACGATTTGAGTCTTCGCATCGGCAGCGAAGAGCATGTCGCTATTCTGGGCCCGAACGGATGCGGAAAATCCACCCTGATAAAGACCATTACGCGCGAATGTTATCCCGTAGTTCAACAGGGCTCAGGCATGAGGATCCTCGGACTCGAGCGCTGGAATGTGGCTGAGTTACGGGAATTGCTGGGCATTGTCTCGAACGACCTGATGTCATCGTGCACCAGTGAGGCGGTAGGAAGGGACGTCGTGCTATCGGGATTCTTCAGCAGCACGCGCGTCTTCCCCCATCACAACATTGATCCCAAGCAGAAAGAACTGGCGGACGCGGCGCTGGCACAATTACAAGTCTCCCACTTGGCGGAACGTCGGGTACTTGAAATGTCCTCCGGCGAAGCCCGGCGGGTGCTGATCGCGCGTGCACTGGCTCACCGGCCCCGAGCACTGCTCTTCGATGAGCCGACCAACTCGCTTGATGTTTTCGCACGGCACAGTTTAAGAGAAACCATGAGTCAGCTTGCAAAATCAGGCGTCGGAATCATCCTGGTCACGCACGAGCTTTCGGACATCGTTCCCGAGATCGAGCGCGTGGTCCTGATGTCGCGGGGCCGGATTGCGGCTGATGGCAGCAAACATGAGATCCTGAGGCAGGAACGTTTAACCGCAGTGTTTGGAATAAGAGGTCGAGATCGAGCGTCGCGATGGCTACTACCACTTATGGTGAAAGACATTTACCAGGAGCAAATCAGGATTGGTGGATTGCGGCTGCCGCTCGTCTCTCTTCGTTTGTCGTGGTAATGGTCTTGAAGTCTCGCAGCGAAAGCTCCAGACCCCCAAATTCGGGATGGTCGTTGTGGCCGATGCTGAAAGCAATGTCGAGAGTATCGCCCACGATAATCTCTGCCTGTTGAAAGCGCTCCGCCAGGCGCCATCCCAAAGCATCAAAGGTAAGCGATTTGCGCCAGTGTGAATTTTTCTCTGCGACATTGTTTGCCGGGGCCAGCTTCAGTTTCACGTGCTTATGCTTCAGCAGTCGCGGAGGCGCCAGCAGACGCACTGCCCTGGCCGCGAACACGGGCTGCGGATTCCCGACGCCAAACGGTTCGAGACACTGCAGAATGTCGTACAACTCGGGTGAGATTTGATCGAGAGACAGCTCGGCATCGATTTTGAGAACGGGTTCGAAGTCGGAAGCAGTCAGGCGGGACCGGGCATATTTATCCAGGTGGGCGCGCAGATCACCTACTCGTGCCGCGGGCAGGCTGAAACCGACTGCGTGCGCGTGCCCGCCGAAACGGCTGAACATTTCGGCGCACGATTCCAGCGCGTTCAGCAGATGAAAAGCCGGAATGGAGCGGCCGGAGCCGTGAGCTTCCTCGCCATTGCAAGAGATGACTAACGCAGGCCGGCAGTAACGTTCAACCACACGCGTCGCGGTGATTCCGATCACCCCTCGGTGCCAACCCTCGCCATCGATCACTATGCAGAAGGCGCCTCCCATTTCAGGCTCCTGCTCCATGCGTAAGTCGATCGCTTCAAGAATGCGCCGCTCTTCTTCCTGGCGGTCGGCATTCAGCCGGTCGAGCCGGTTGGCAATTTCGCGAGCGCGAACGGAATCTTTTACGCTGAACAGCTCTATAACATCGCTAGCCACATCCATGCGGCCGGCAGCGTTGATGCGTGGCGCAATACGAAATGCAACTTCCCCGGAGGTCAACCGGCGTCCGCTCAGTTGAGCAACTTCCAGCAAGGCTTTCAGGCCCGGATTCACAGGTGATCGCAAGCCCTCCAACCCAAGTTTGGCGAAGACCCGGTTTTCTCCGGCAAGGGGAACGGCGTCGGCGATGGTCGCAATGGCCACCACCTTCATAAAAGACATCAACAGCCGCGACTGCTCGCTGGGCGCGAGCCGTCGTTCGATCAGCCCCTGGGCGAGTTTGAAAGCCACACCCGCGCCACAAAGGGCTTTGCAGGGATACTCGCAACCGGATTGGTTGGGATTGACCACCAGCGCCGGCGGCACACCGTTCGCTCCGGGCAGGTGATGGTCAGTGACGATCAGATCGATCCCCAGCCGCCGGGCCGTCTCCGCCGGAGCAAAAGCACGGATACCCATGTCCACGCTGATGATGAGACGAATGCCGGCGGCGGCCGCGCGCTCAATCACATCATCGCGCATGTCATAGCCGTCGCGGATCCGGTGAGGGACGTGGAAATCGGCGGCTCCGCCGCAAAGCTCGATTGCGGTCTTCAAAATGACGATCGCCGTGGTGCCGTCGACATCGTAATCGCCGTATATCAGGATGGATTCTTTACGCTCGATGGCGGCGTCGAGACGGTCGATGGCGGCATTCATCCCGCTCATCAGACTTGGCAAGTGCAAGTGCGAGAGTGAGGGGGCGAGAAAGCGTCCCGCAGCATCAGCATCGCTGATCCCTCGTGCCACCAGGAGGCGGGCTAGAGTGGCGTGGGTTTGTGGGTCAAGCCTGGAATAAAGCGAAGAACTGGAGCGCAGACTTTCGGCCAAGGCCTGGACCTGGGTCTGATCAACGGGTTTCGGGATCCATTTCATGGAGGCAAGAAGCGTTTAGGATGGATCAGGCTCGGCTGCGAGCTTCCGCTCGGCCTGGGCGGGTGGCACATCTCCACACAATTCCGCGCGATCCTAGTTTTCGTCGTCCTGGTCGGGACCGTCGATGGGGATGCCGCCGAACTCTTCCGTCATCTCGAACAGTCTCTGGTAGCGGTCATACCACTCGGTGGAAGATTCGTAAACCATCATGATGCCCTGATAAGCGAATCCAAGCTGCACAAAGCCTGTCTTGCCGATGTAAGTTCGCAACCAACGGGCGTCGTCCATATCTTCGTCGCTGGTGAACTCCGCGCTTCCAATGCGCTCCATCATTTCGTCAAGCTCTTCGCGGCGCAGCATCCAGGCATCCATGGTGAGAAAAGGCGCTCCCGCAGCCTTGGCCAGCTCCACGAAATCTTTCCAGCCATCAGGATTGTCCGCCGACTTCCACATTACGCTCTGCACTTCTTCATAATCCACATAGCCCGGAAAACGGCGGATGCCGTGGCCTTCGATGAAGGCGATCATGTCGTCTTTAAGACCGGCCAGGTTGTCGGGCGTGGAGGACATAAATGGGGCTTTGATTCAGCATTGTATTCCTGTTTCCCGGCGTTTGTCGTTTGCCATTGGTCGAAATCAGTTGCCCGGCGCCGGAGGCTTCGCACTATCTCTCTGCGTTTTGCCAACGACCTCCGACCGGCGGCCACGACGGAAGCGCTATGCTAAACTACCTGTTTCACACCGGACCTCCGGTTCCCACTATGTTGCTTTCGAAAGAATATGTGGGCTACCTCGCCCGCGAAGTCTCCAAAAAGTTAATTGCTGGAGAATTCGTTGAGACCAAGGCCCCCGCTGCGCTGACCACCAGGGTGCATGCGGTGATGCTCGACGAATTGTCGCTTGAAGACCGCATCAATGATGAAGTGCGAGTCATTTTGGAGGCGTATTCCGAGGAGATGCGCAATAGTGGCGCTAATTATCAGGAGATGTTCCGCAAGGTGAAGAGCGAACTGGTGCGCAAATACAAGGCGGTATTGTGAGAGTCAGCCGTGACAAGATCAATAAAGTGGCTCATGTAGTCACTGACGCGCTGGCGGAGATGGACGAAGTGGATTTTGTGGAGGATCGCAACACTATCCGGTTGGAAGTGCGGAAAATTCTTGAGGACTTACTGAACCAGGAAGAGAAAATCGACCAGGCGGCCCGCCACAAGATTGAGAACCAGAAGCGCACCATCCTTGAAGGAAGCCAGGAGTGGGACATTTTGTACCGCAAGTACTACAACGAAGAAGTGAAAAAACTCGGAGTGTAGCGCGAAGCGCCGCGCCAATGGTTTCGACCGAGTTCATACAAATGAAAAATGCCCCGCGCTGGGGCGCGGGGCCGGAGCATGCTGAGTTCAAGCGGCTTCCATCCGCGCGAGCACGTTCTGAACGCGTTCATGGTAGTGATCAGCGCGGTTCATGATCTCTTCGTGCGGAAGACTGTTAAGCCACTGGCTTCGTGGCGTGGCTCGACGCTCGCGGCGGCTGCCGACATTGCCTCGGCTAAGGACGCTGGCGGGATGTTTTTCCGCCGTCACCTGATACCATCCGCTTCCGGAATTGATGTCGAAAGCGCCGATGTATCCCCCACTAAGCAATTGCAACGGCGCTTGAATCTTTCCAGCTTGATCGAACTGGGTCGAACCCTTCGCCCGGAAGCCTTCGAACCACGACGGGAATACGAAATCGGAAACTGCTATCTTGCCGATTTCATAGCCGTAGTTATCGGCTTCGCAGGGGTCACAGACTTCATAAGCATAGAGTGTGCCAGCGGTGTGATTGCTTTGCAGTAGAACGTTCAGATTGATGTTGGGATCGCCCAGCATCTCCAGCAACTCATGACTGGCCGTTACTGACCAGGCGGAGCCATATTTCAAGTCGGTTCCGGCAAATATCTTACCGATGGGTAACCCGTCGGGCGTGAGATCGTGGTAGCCAAGCGCGCCCGCCTGGTCGGAATCGTCGAGGATAGCCAGCCACCAGCTTCCCTGCGGCGGCGTACCATCAGTAGGAATGAAGGTAAGTTTGGCATCGACTCCCCAGGCCGGGCGGAAGTCGTTTGTGACTTGCTTTTGCAGCGCATCGACCACGGGACGAATTTCGCTGTCGTCCAATACCGTGCTGGCATTAATGATTGAGATTTGAATGGGAGCTAGTTGCGGCATGAGCTTTCTCCTTTGCAAAATGAATTCGGAAAACGCGTAAATTGCGTGACTCCGTGTGCTCCGCAAATTAATTCGGGTCGAGAGGTGAACGCAAGGAATTTGGTCACTAAATCAGCGTGGCATCCCACTTTGGGAAGTCGCGGTACAGGCCGTGAAAGATTGAGATAATGAGTTGGTCGAAAACACATGGGCAGGACTGAGAAAATCACTGCCGCAATAAGGCAAGCGGCATACGATGCCGGCTTTGATCTCGCGGGTATAGCGCCGGTCCGCGATTTTCCTGAGCTGGAATATTTCCCGAAGTGGATCGCCGCCGGCCACGCCGGCGAGATGAAATACATGGAAGCGCAAAGCGAGACCGGGGACTTTAAGCGCGCTTCCCTTCGATCTACAGTGCCCTGGGCTCGTAGTGTGATCGTGTGTGCCATTAACTACAACGTGGCGGCGCCTTATTCAATCGAAGCCGACGATTCTCAGCGTGGCTGGATTTCGCGTTATGCCTGGGGCCGCGACGATTATCACGAAGCGGTTATGCGGCTATTGCGCGCGGTTGAACTCAGATTGCGAACCTACTGCGATCCGAGTGAAAAGCCTTCGCTCCAAACTCGTTGCTATGTCGATACCGGCCCGCTCGTTGAACGGGTTTACGCGAAATATGCCGGCGTGGGATGGATCGGAAAAAATACCTGCATCCTGAATCAGAAACTGGGGTCGTGGCTCTTCCTCGGCGTCATTCTGACCTCGCTCGAACCGGAACCCGACGTGCCCGCGGCGGACCGCTGCGGAACTTGCACCCGATGCATCGACGCCTGTCCCACCAACGCGCTCATCGCGCCTTATCAACTGGATTCGAACAAGTGCATTTCTTATTTAACGATCGAGAAGCGCGGCACAATTCCTGTAGAAATGCGCGAGGGCATGGGCCGCCATGTCTTTGGCTGCGATATTTGTCAGGATGTCTGTCCCTGGAACCGCAGATCTCCGATCACCAGCGCGCCGGAGTTTCAGCCGCGGAACGGACTGGTGAATCCGGCGCTGGATTGGGTTGCTGAGATGACTGCCGAACAATTCCGCGAGGCGTTTCGGGCATCGCCGGTGCGCCGCGCCAAGCGCGCTGGTCTAAGAAGAAATGCGGTCATTGCCATGGGAAACAGTAGAGATCAGCGCTTTGCGCCCGCACTGGAGAAATTGGCGGTCGATGATGACACCGCCGTCGCCGAGGCGGCGCAGTGGGCAAAGAAGAATCTCGACGCCGGGAACTGTTCGTCTGGAAAGTGAGAACTGAATTCTGTTCCGATCCCGTGCCTACACTGCGTGATAGCATTTCTTTTGATTTGGAAACCACAGCGTGATGACGCTATGAGCGAGCGCTTTCCATGGCGGCAATTTTCGCACGCTCTCCTACTTTGCGTACTCACTGCTTTCACCATGGCGTCCGCCCACGCCGCCGACAAGGAACCGCAGTGGATTCGCGTCAACTCTGGCCACTTCTCCGTGCTTACCGACGCGGGTGAGAAAAAAGGCCGCGAATTGGTTCTGCGTTTTGAGCAGATGCGCTCCATCTTCGCCCAGCTTCTGATGAAAACGCGGGTCAAAATGCCAGAACCGCTGGATATCATCGCTCTCAAAAGTGACAGGGAGTTTGTGGCGGTGACGCCTGTCCGGCAGGGACAACCCGTTAACAAGCCGGGGTTTTTCCTTGCGGGCGAAGACCGCAATTATATCGTCTTAAATCTTTCCGAGGACGAAAGCTGGCACGTAATATCTCACGAATTTGCGCATCTGTTGTTGAACTACAACTATCCGCCTACCCAGGGATGGTTCGATGAAGGCTTTGCCGAATATTTTTCCAGCCTGGAGTTGGACAACAAGCAGGCACGGATGGGAGGCGATCCTGAACTGAAGCTGTCATGGGAAAAAGATCTGGTGGGCAATCAGCGTGAAATCCTCCACCCGCCGAGGTCACTTACTGATCTTCTTAGCACACCAGTCTGGCTGGGAATGCCTGACCTGTTCACCATGAAGCACGACGTTACTTCCTACCAGGAAGGTACACATCATACGCTGCTCTATGCCCAATCCTGGATCGTTGTGCACTATCTGCTTCACAAGAACAAGTTGACGGAAACCGGGAAATATTTTGACCTGGTGCAGAACCAGAACGTGCCAGTGAGCGATGCCATCCAGCAAGCCTATGGTATGAGCACGGTTCAGTTCGAACAGGCGGTGAAGGATTATTTCCACTCGCTCGAGCCTCTGTTTACGGCACAAGACGCGGCCAGGCTCCCGAACACAACCGACCCTGGCGGACAGATGTACCAAATCTCCGCGACGCTTGGCCCCGACGATGTCGGTAGCAGCGTGGTGGCGGTTCCTCCGCCCGAAGCCGCCGCCCTGCAGGCGGAAATGGCAGTGCGCTTGCCCGAGCACCGCGAGCAGGCCCTGAAAGAGCTCAGCACCATAGTGAGCCAGCCAAAGCTCGACAATGCGATCGCGCATCGCGCCTTAGCCTGGAGTCACCTTGAAAAGAACGAATTCGAGCCTGCTAGCGAAGAACTAAACAAAGCATCTGAACTGGATCCTAGAGACCCATGGGTGCGCTATTACCTGGCGCTGGTCAAGTATCATGCGGCCCAATCGGGCGGAGAGGAAGTTCACGGGCTTTCCAACATGATTCAGGATCTGCGAGCAGTGCTCGATTGGAATCCCAGTTTTGCCGAGGCCTACAACATGCTCGCCATGGCACGGCTGGAGGGTGGGGGAGTCAATTCGGCGATGGAATCGATGCGGGAGGCAATCCAGCTTAGCCCGCGGAACGAAAATTATCTGCTGAATCTGGCGCAGATCGAGATGGCCGGCAAAAAATGGGACGACGCAACTGCGTTGCTCGAGCGCCTCAAAAGCAGCCAGAATCCGCAAATCGCGCGTACTGCTAAAAAAGACTTAAGTGATCTGCCAACCCTGAAGAAATATGGACGCCTTCCCCAGGCTGAGGCGCCACCGCAACCCTCGGCCGGCGCAAAATCTGCGGGCGCGCAGAATTTGCAAACAGACGATGATTCCACTGGGGAGCATTTGCCGACCGCTCCTGTCGAAACGCTTCCCGATCAACGCAAAGTACAATTTCTAAAAGGAAAGCTGCTTAAGGTGGATTGTTCACAAACCCCGGTAGCTATTCTGTCCGTCGCTTCCGGCGCGAAAATCTTGAAATTGCGGGCAGAAAATCTTAAGACGCTTACGCTGATCGGCGCTGATGCGTTTTCCTGCCAACATCCTGGCGGAGATGTTCGGCTTCCACAAGGCGGAGTTTTTCCAGCTCGATCCAGCGGAAGCGGCGGCCGTCCATCAGGCTCCCAAGGTGAAGTTCTAACTCCCA
>CATPBY010000111.1 GCA_955652845.1 uncultured Terriglobales bacterium
GTCTTTGACGATCGGGCCGCCCAACTGGCCACCGTACTGGTTTCTTTGGAAACCCAACTGACTGGTTGCGAAAAAGTTACGCGCGTCCAGTTTGTTATTGCGTAGAAATTCCCAGGCTGAGCCGTGCAGCTGGTTGGTGCCTGAACGAAGTACGATGTTGACCATGGCGCCGCCGCGGCCGAACTCGGCATTCATCGAATTTTCTTCTACTCGAAACTCCTGAATGGCATCGGGAGGCGGCTGAATCACCACGGTGCCATTGCCGAATTCATTGTTGTCCAGTCCGTCGAGGAGGAAGTTATTGTCGAATATCCGAAGGCCGTTGACCGACAAGGCAATTCCCACCCGGTTATTGTCGGTCGATCCGGCTCCCGCGCTTGTTCCCGTGGCTCCCTCGTTCGCCCCAGGGCCAAGGAAGGCAAGCTTAAAGAAATTTCTGCCATTTAAAGGTAGGTCAACAATGCGCTTTTCAGTTTCAATCGTTCCCAGGGCCGAAGTTTCAGTCTGAAGTAGCGGTGGAGCGCCGGTTACTTGGACAGTTTGAGAAACCATGCCGACCTTCAGCACAAAATCTACGCGCACAACCTGGCCGATACCCACGTCCACATTCGATTGCACACCACGCTGAAATCCTGTTTTCTGAAAGCTGACCGAGTATTGGCCAATCTTCAAATTCGTAAAAATGTAGTTTCCGGCAGCATCCGTTGTCACTGTATCGGAGGTAGCTGTGTCCACTTGGGTAACACTCACGGTGACGTCCGGCACAGTCGAACCGGAAGAATCGGTGACCACGCCGGCAATCCTGCCCGTGGTCAACTGACCCAGAAGGCTTGAGCTTGAGCAAATCAGTGATAGTGCGAAGAAGAGCAGACTCGCTTTAAAACACGTGTGTCTCGTCATGACTTTCGCTCCCCCTTAGAAAGCAATGCGGGAAAGGACCCCGCGCAGCCGAAACAACAGTGTGCGAAATAAGCGCTTATTGTTAGTCTCGGGAATGACGACTGTCAAGCTTTTTTTACTTCGTAAATGGCCACTTACATTTGGCTGACGTAAACCGATGGCGGTTAGCGCCAGCTGCGTACTTCGGCGCGGCGCGAAGTGGTGCTTTTCATTGTGTGTCTGGCTTAATGGCGACTGTCCGCTTCTCCCGCGACGACTGATAAATTGCCTGGACCGTGGCAATGTCGCGCAATCCTTCCATCCCATTCGGCTCGGGATCGCGCCCACGGCGGATGCAGTCAGCAAAGGCGTCCAGTTCCAGAACGAATTCGTCGATCACCTGGAATTTTTGTTCGAACCATTTGCCTCGAATCTTGCCAAACAGACGACGCTCTTCCTCGAAAGCGAATGCAGGATTCAGCGCTGCCCATCCCTTTTCACCGTGTACTTGCACGAAAGAAGCAGCCACGGCGCTGTAGCTTGATGTGCCTTGACATACCAGGCCGCCGGGGTGCGTCAGAAGAAACGCGATGTTGTCTTCAACCTCGCTGAAGCGTTTTGGGTCTTCCGTCCAGGCTTGGGCCGTGGCCTCAATCGGGTTGCTGCCCGCGAGCCAGCGCATGTTGTTGACGCAATAAATGCCGAGGTCCATTAGCGAGCCGCCTCCGGCGAGCTTGCGATTCAATTGCCACGTTTTAGACGGGGCGACGGTTTCGGTGTAAGTCGAGAACATGTGTTTTAGGCGACCCAGTTTGCCGCTGGTAATCAGTTTCTTGAGCGCCAAGCTGCCGGGCTCGAAGTATTTGCGGTAAGCAATCATCAGGCGAACCCGATTTGCTTTGCACGCTTCTACCATTCGACGGCAGTCGTCCACCGTGTTCGCCATGGGCTTTTCGCACAACACGTGCCTCCCAGCGTTTGCCGCTCGAATGGTCTGCTCAGAATGCGCGCCATTTACCGAGGCGATGAATACAGCATCAACATCAGGCTGGCGAAGACACTCGTCGTAGTCTTCGTAGGCATAACATCGTTTGACCCCAAACTTCTTGCCCATCTGTTCAGCCCGGGTCTGATCATGGCTGACTAAAGCCACCAGCCTGGACTTTTTGCTGTTCCGAAATGCGGGCAGAACGGAAGTTTCAGAGATGCTGCCCAGCCCTACCACCGCGTATCCAATGCGTTTTGTGATCGCCACTGGCAGTCCTTTCAACCAGAATCGGCAGTGCCTGGATTTGCTACGCTTCGGACGCAATCCTGGCGACATCCTGCCAGCTTGCGGTTTCCCAACTACGCTCGATGGCCGACAGAACCTCGGCGACGCGCAATGCCTCGGTAAATCCCGGCTCGGCTTGACGCTTTTCCGCAATCGATTTGAGAAAGTGGTGGGCTTCAATTGTCTTCAGATCTTCATAACTCAGACCGACACCGGCCCCGGGATTAAAGCGCACATGATCGGGATGCCCGGGACCGCTCACAATGCGGGTATATCCATCGTGCGACTGGTCTGCGTCTGGCGAGAAGACTTTAAGTTCGTTCATGCGTTCGAAGTTCCAGCTGAGCGCGCCCCTGGTACCCTCGAGCTCAAAAGCAAACTCACACTTGTGCCCCTGTATCACGCGGCAGACTTCTATATTGCCCTGAGCTCCATTGGCGAATTGCAGCAGAGCGCTGGCGTAGTCTTCGTTGGTGACATCTCCCTCCGGGCCACCGCTCCCCACGCTGAAGTGCGTGCCCACACCGGGCGTAGGCAGAGGGCGGTGGCGAAAAAAAGTCTCCCGATTACCAACCACTCGCTTTATGGGACCGGCCAACATCAGACCCATGTCCACAACGTGTGACATCAAATCCCCGAGAACGCCCA
>CATPBY010000112.1 GCA_955652845.1 uncultured Terriglobales bacterium
ATATTGCTCCTTAGCTGAGTGTGGTCATCATGCTGAGCTGGATTTGATGGCCAAGCCTTTGTATCTAATCGATTTATGGTTTGAATGAGCGATTGCCGGCACAGGCAAAAACATCATTACCAGCGATACCTGTCGGGGCTGTTTGGATCGCATATTCACATTCGGTTAATGCTTTTGAATGCTAGACTTGGAGGGGCAGTAATCTGACGGGACATGGCCGAATTCCTGGTAAAAGTCGCGGATGAACGAGGACGCCTGTTGCAGCAGGTGGAGAACGGCTATTCGCAGTCAGAGGTGCGAGACCGATTCGTGCAGCAGGGCTACCTGGTTTACTGGGTCAAGCCGCGGGGCCTGTTTACCGGGTCGATGCGAGTCGGAGGTCGAAAGGTAAAGCAGAGTCAGTTCGTAATTTTCAATCAGCAGTTCCTGACTCTGATTAAGGCCGGGTTGCCGATCCTGAGCTCTCTGGACTTGCTGATCAAACGGCACAAGCCAGGTCAAATGCGATCCTTGCTGGAAAACGTGCGCGATCGGGTGAAAGGCGGCGAGTTGCTGTCGGACGCTTTCGCAGCGCAGCGGACCTTTCCCAAGATTTATACAACCAAGATGCTGGCAGGAGAGAAGAGCTGCAACATAGAAGAGGTTTTGTCGCGCTACATCGCCTTCCAGCGTCTGGCGTTGACCTTCAAGAAGAAGCTGGCGGTCTCGCTGGTGTATCCCACGCTGCTGGTGATTGTGGTGATGTGCATGGTGGTGTTCCTGATCACCTATGTGGTTCCGCAATTCGCCAAATTATTTGAGAATCTTAACGCGCAGCTTCCGGCGATTACAGTGCTGATGCTGGCGATCGGCCAGGGAGCGCAAAAATATGCGCCATATCTCGCGATCGGCCTGGTTGCGCTGATTATTTTTCTGTGGCGTTGGAAGAATACCGATCGGGGCGCGGATCAAATTGACGGCTTCATCCTGAGAGTCCCGCTGCTCGGTCAGATCTGGCTTAAATACCAGGTGGCGAATTTCGCCCGCATGCTCTCGACCTTGCTGGCGGGAGGCTTGCCGCTGGTGCCGTCGCTTGAAACGGCAGGGGCATCGATGAGCAGCCGAAGGATTCTAAACGGCATTGCAGAGGCCGCCACACGGGTACGCGAAGGCCGGACGCTCTCCGGAAGCCTCGAAGAACAAAAGATGTTTCCGGACCTGTCGGTGGAGATGATTGAAGTCGGGGAATCGACGGGAGCTTTGCCGGCGATGCTGAACTCGGTCGCAGAATTCTATGAAGAGGACGTGCAGACCGCGCTGGGCGCGGCAATGGCATTAATCGAGCCCGTCATTCTGATCATTATGGCGGTTTTCGTTGGCGGGGTGTTGATTTCACTCTATCTGCCGATCTTCACTTTAGGTTCCGGGGGAGCGATTCACTAGAGATTAGAAACGCAGCTTTCGCAGGAAAGATTCCGCGGGAAGATTTGGAAATGGCACGAATGGCAGAAAAAAAGACAGTGTTCGCGAATGGGGAGAACGGCGGTCAGGTTGCGCCTGTGGCTCCAGCCAATGAATTGGAAAAAGCGCAGGACGTTGCCCGGCGTTACCGCTGTGAGTTTGTGGACCTGCACAATTTTCAGCTTCATCACGATCTTTTCAAAAAGATTCCAGTCGACCTGATGTTCCGCTACAACTTCGTTCCGCTGGAAGAGACGCGGGACGGGCGCCTTGCCATTGCTATCGCGGATCCCAGCCAGCTGATGATGATCGACGAAATCAGCCTGCTGCTGGGCAAGCGCATCATCACCAAGGTCTCCACCCTGGCGCAGATCAGCGAAATTCTCAAGAAAACGGAACAATCCAAGCGGGTTCTGGAAGAAGCCAGCGAAGGCTTCACGCTGGACTATATCCGCGAGGACGAGGGCGCGGGCGATGAAAGCATTTCTATCGACCGGCTGACGGCGCAGGGCGACATCAGCCCGATCATCCGCCTGGTCGATACCACCATTTTTACCGCGCTGCAGCGGCGGGCCAGCGACATCCACATCGAAACCCAGGATGATTCGGTATGCATCAAGTTCCGCATTGACGGCGTATTGACGCAAGCCATGCCTCCGATCGCCAAAGAGCATCACTCGACTATCATTTCGCGTATCAAGGTGATGAGCGAGCTGGACATTTCCGAGCGGCGGGTGCCGCAGGACGGCCGCTTCCGCGTGAAATACGGGAATCCGGAGCGTCCTATCGATTTCCGGGTTTCCATCATGCCCTCGATTCATGGCGAGGATGCCGTACTGCGCGTGCTCGACAAGGAGTCGATGAGCGAGAAGTTTCACAAACTCGTTCTCGATGTGGTGGGCTTTGATGAAGACGACTTGCGCAAGTTTCGCCGCTATATCTCCGAGCCCTACGGCATGGTGCTGGTCACCGGACCGACCGGCAGCGGCAAAACGACGACACTGTACGCGGCGGTCAATGAGATTAAGACGGACGAAGACAAGATCATCACCATTGAAGATCCGGTGGAATATCAGATTCGCGGCATCACTCAGATTCCGGTGAACGAGAAGAAAGGTCTGACCTTTGCCCGCGGCCTGCGCTCGATACTGCGTCACGATCCGGACAAGATTATGGTGGGCGAAATCCGTGACACTGAAACCGCGCAAATCGCCATTCAATCCGCCCTCACCGGACACCTGGTCTTCACCACTGTGCACGCCAACAACGTCGTCGATGTTATCGGCCGCTTTCTCAACATGGGGGTTGAGCCTTACAACTTCGTTTCCGCGTTGAACTGCATTCTGGCGCAGCGGCTGGTGCGGCTGATCTGCGAATCCTGCCGTACGGTAGTTCACTATCCTCCGGAAACGCTGGAGGCCAGCGGACTGGATACCGAGCAGTGGTCGAAGGTCGCGTTCTACGAAGGCCAGGGCTGCATCGAATGCGCGGGAACAGGATTCCGCGGACGTACGGCGATCCACGAACTGCTCGACCTGAGCGACCGCATCCGGGAAATGATCCTGCTGAAAAAACCGACTTCGGAAATCCGGCGGGCGGCGCGCGAGGAGGGTATGCGGTTCCTGCGCGAATCGGCTCTGGACAAAGTTCGGCTGGGCATGACCACTCTGAAGGAAATCAACAAGGTCACTTTCATCGAGAGCATGCGCTAGTAGCTGGACTGGCTGCTCGAAACGCGCGCAACGCCCATACGGCCAGTGCCCTTCCAGCTATTGCGTTTCTGGCCGCCACGGAGTTTCATTTACACTACCTGAAACATGAGTCACAGCTTCAAATCCGGATCCAAGCCGAAAGTGGCTTGCGAGATTGCCGCGGATCGCGTGCTGGCCGGGCGGGTTTCGGAAACCAGCGAACTGGTGGAGGTCTGCGCCACGCATGAACTGGCGACAGGCAGCGTGGTCCCGGACCTGATCGAAGCCAACCTTCGGGAGCGCAGTTCGGTATTTCAAACCCTGCGTGAAACCCTGGCCAGCGTTGGCGGGCGTTCCCGCGACGTGATTGCCATACTGCCCGATGCCGCGGTACGTGTGGTGCTGCTGGATTTCGATACCCTGCCGACGAATGCTGTCGAGGCCGAAGGGGTGGTGCGCTTCCGCCTGAAAAAATCGCTGCCCTTTGACATGGATAAAGCGAAGGTTTCCTATCAGGCCCAGGCTTCGAACAATGGGGTACGGGTGATTGCGGCAGTGGCGCTGAACAGCGTGATTGAAGACTACGAATCAGTTTTTCATGAAGCGGGATACAGTCCGGGCGTGGTATTGCCGTCGATGCTGGCGGCTCTCGGCGCAGCCGATGCGCGGGTGCCCACGCTGGTGATCAAGGTGGATGCTCGCACTACCAGCATTGCCATCCTTGACCAGCAACAGTTGCTGCTTTTCCGCACGCTGGAGAACACTCGCGGAGTTTCCATAACGGGCGAGCAGCTGGCGGAAGAAGTTTATCCATCGGTGGTGTTTTTTCAGGACACATATCATCTGAACATTGACCAGATTTTTGTCGCCGGTTTGCC
>CATPBY010000113.1 GCA_955652845.1 uncultured Terriglobales bacterium
ATTGACCGGGTTGTGAATGTAAACGCCTCCATGAGAAGGTCGGTCGGAGTCAAGTCGGGTTTTTTCTTTTCATTAGACAAGGTTTTTTCTCCCGCCGAGTCGCCAGCTGTCGCCACCCTTCCATTCGCACTCTTCTGAAGTGCCCCCGTTTGCTGTACCAATCCGAATGTGAGTTCTCGGTTGATTTTTTGGTTTCAGCGGGGATGAGGTCCGGAGCAGGGGACGGCGTTTGAGTCCCCTGCTCTGGCAGCCTCGTACTAGCTTTCCTCATGCCGTCATCTCCGCTGCTTTCCTTGCAAACTCTGCGGGCGGCAAGTAGTTCAACGAACTGTGTGGACGTTGTTCGTTGTAGTCCTGCCGCCAAGTTTCGATCTTTCGCCGTGCGTCGCTGAGACTCGTGAACCAGTTCGCGTTCAGACATTCGTCGCGCAGTCGTCCGTTGAAGCTTTCGATGTAGGCATTCTGTACCGGCTTGCCCGGCTGAATGAACTCCAGCCGCACCCCACGTTCCGCGCTCCAGGCTGCCAGTGCTCGGCCGCGAAACTCCGGCCCGTTGTCCACAACAATGGCTTCCGGCAGCCCGCGCTCGCTCGCCATCCGATCCAGCACTCGACGCACGCGGAGTCCGCCCAGCGAGGTATCGACCTCGATCACCGGACATTCCCGCGTGCAATCGTCTACGATGGTCAACATCCGAATCACCTTCCCCGTGCTCACGCAATCGCTCACGAAATCCATCGACCAACGTTCGTTCGGCTGACTCGCCGTGGGCTTAACAACCGCGCCGTTCCAGCGGATCCGACGTCGTTGCCGAATCCTCATCGCCAATCCTTCCTCGCGGTACAACCGGTACACCCGCTTGTGATTGGCCAACATTCCTTCTCGCTCCAGCATCGCCGTCAGCCGGCGATATCCGAACCGCATGCGCTGGGCGGCCAGTTCTTTCAATCGTGTTCGCAGTGCGGCGTCTCGCTCCGCTTTTCGCACTCGATAGCGATGTGTCGATCGTCCCAACCCCAGCAGCCTGCAGGCGTGCCGTTTGCTCATCTGGTACCCGACTTCGACATAGCTCACGGCTGCCCGAAGTCCCGCAGGCGCTACCAGTTTTTTGAGAGCACGTCTTTCAGCGCCCGGTTATCCAGCGTCAGCTCGGCCACTACGTGCTTCAGCTTCCGGTTTTCGTCCTCCAGTTGCTTCATCTTCTTCGCGTCGCCACTCTCCATCCCGCCGTACTTCGCCTTCCAGCGGTAGAAAGTCTGCTCCGTGATCCCGTGCTGTCGGCATAACTCCACCGTCGTCAATCCTGCTTCGCCTTGCTTCAGGATCGCGATGATCTGCTCTTCGCTGTGTCGCGTGCCCTTCATTGCGGTTCTCCTCTCCTGGCTTTGGGAGAACTCACATTTTACGTGGTCCAGTTTTCGGGGGCTGGGTCAGATGGGGATCGAAGGCACTCTGCCGTTGCTCCTCAAAAGAGATGCAACGAATACGGTGCGTGAAAACCGAGACTAAGGTCTTAGCCCTATTCAGCGCGTTGTATAAAAGCCGATGTGTAGGATCCCGCTTTGTGCTTTACCCACTGAAGCCAGCAGAGCTTATCAATTGATTGTGCGAGAGATCTTCCGCACCATTGAGCATAGACTAGCCCCTGAACAGTCCCGCCTTTACTCTGAGGGCTGCCACTTGACCACATTTTGCGGACATGCTCACACCTAGGGCAGTTTGAGGTGTGGCATCGCAGGAGCCGCAAATAGCCGCTGACAAGGCTTGGCGAGCCAGCGGGCCCAGCGGGAAGATCGGGATACGCGTGCGCTGTCTGTGGCGATTCCGGTATCCGCATACATTTGGCGGTAGATCTTTGAGATCAAGACAAACGCCATTCGGGCGCGCAGCGATTTTATGAACCGGGACCGCAACCACACTGACTTCAGACTGTAAAACGTATCCCAGACAGCTTGCGTGTGGCTCCGAATCTCTTCGGCTGACATAGTCGGGTGAGGCCGATAGAGTTTGGGACGAACCTCCTGGGGGATGAGCCAACGCCGGGTGATAGGAATACCGGCAATCTGTATAGGAGAACCCTCCATCGTCTTTTCCCATCGCATAAAGTCTACGGTGCCGGGGTACGGAGTCAAGGTTACAAATTGCGCAAACGCGACTTCTGCCTGGGCGGCCGCGATTGCGGTGGCATCGAACGTTTCCGGTCGGTCGCTCGGCAGTCCAAAGATGAAAGAGCCGAGCACGTACACGCCGTGACGACGGAATGTTCGGAGCCGCTCGACCAGGGCTTCACCCGCAGCATTGAATTCTTTGTAAACATCCTTCAAGCCCTCCGGAGTCACGGACTCTACGCCTACGAGCGCTCCTTTTATGCGGGCCGCCTGCATGGCATCGAGGAACTCAGTGTCTTCCGCAGCTTCCATCGTGATCTGCGTAAAGAAAATCGTGTCTGGCGGCAGCTGCGCCAGGCGGCCCATGAGTGCAAAACGCTCGGCCCGGATGGCTTTAAGTTCATGGACCCGGAGAGCATTGTGTTGCTCCTCCGCCAGCCGCAGATCGGTAAGCGTTACCGGATAAAAATTGTCGTCCGCAAGCGCGATGAAGCGGAAGCCCAGTCGGCGCAATTGGACGATTTCTTCAATGACGACGTCCGAAGAACGTTGCCGGGGACGCTGCCCATCGGTTCGCCAAACCGAGCAGAACGAGCAATGCTTGGGGCAACCGCGGACAGTTTGGACGGAAGCCCACATATAGCTTTTTCGCGGCACTAGATCCCAGCGGGCAGGCAAGAACTCGGAAGCCTCAATCCGGCCGCCTTCATAGACGGGCAGAGGACTCCCCTGGGAGCAATCCGATAACACGTGCGACCATGCGACGTCTCCATCGCCCTTTACAACCGCGTTAGCACCTCCTAGCTCATGGGCTTCGTTCGGGTAGAGTGTTGCGTGAATCCCTCCAAACACTACATAGGCGCCGCGTTCGCGTGCCATCTTCCCGATTTTGTAGCCGCGGAGAGCATTCGCAGTGTGGATGCCGATACCAACAATATCCCCGGGTTGAATCTGAGCCAGGTCCACCGCTTCCAGCGTCTCGTCGACCAGGCAAGGATCACCAAAGCTCTTCGGCGTCGCCGCCGCCAGGACATAAAGCCAGCGCGGGGTAATGACTGCAGTGCCGAAAGAAACTTCACTGGGATTGATGAGGTGAACACGCACGATATTTTGTCCTCCTTGAGGGTGATGTGCAGGGGTGGGCGAGGTAAGGTGTCCGCGGAAAACGGTGTTGGTCCGTTTCCAGTTCTCGAATCCGACCTGCAATTCTGGCCGTGAGAATACCGGAGCACACAGCCAAGGTCACAGCCAAGGCGCTAATTCTCGCGATCGAGCATAAATCGGATCTATGCAGAAGTGAACATTTATTAAAGCAGGTGAGGGTGCGACCGTCTGAGAACAAGAGACCTTGCGAGGCGAGACAGTCCGGAAATTCTGGATGATGGCGAGACATGCGACTAGGCGAACTTCTGGGGGAGGAAAATCTACTAGTGTTGCTAAGTACAAGGTCTGGTTCCTCTAACTTCTCGGCGTGAGAACGTCCATCTTTCTCTTCTTCTATGAGTGGGAGGATGAGTCGGAGCGCATCGACTTCGTGGCGCACGCTGGCTAGCTCGAGC
>CATPBY010000114.1 GCA_955652845.1 uncultured Terriglobales bacterium
AACCCGCACCACCCGCGCTCTTACGGTGCCCCGAAAAACCTTCCTCCTTTTCTCTTCTTAGTCCGGCCCAGCAATTCATCAATTCTTGCGCCATACTGTTGCGATCGGTCGAGCTGGAAGTAAAGCTCCGGCGGACGCCTCAGGCGTAACCGCTGGGCGACTTCGCGGCGGATGTAACCGACAGCCGCGGTTAGGCCCTCGAGCGAGTCTTTGGCCTCTTCTTCATCGCCTTCTACCGTCACGTAAACCCTCGCTGAGCGGGAGTCTTCGGCCATCAGCACGCTGCTCACGCTGACCAGGCCGATGCGAGGATCGCCCAATTCCCCTTCCACAATGGTCTCAATCTCCTCCCGCAGGGCCTCGCCCATCCGCTCGCGATGATATTTCTCGCCCCGCCGCTCCACTCCGTCACCTCTGGGTAAAACGAATGAGAATATCAGAAAATCGGACACCCGGCCTCATCTGAACCACGCTTGCTGAGATGCTTGGCGCTATCTTTTAACTCTGTCAAGCCCCGGAAGTCGCGCAAATCTTCGCAAGCTGTTCAGACCGCAGACAATATAATTTGCCGGCCCATGTCCCATTTTCCCCGTACCCCTTGCTATGCTGAAATTGGGGCCAGATACACAACCGCGCAGTTCTAGACACCTCGCGGGTGCGCCTCTGAATCCCTTGCGTGCGGAAGTGATCACTTCCCATTTACCAGCCGAAACCTGGGACTTGGGTCCAAAATTGGAAATGAAGGAGGAATTCAGGCTGCAATCTTATTAGCAGGCTACAAAAATTCTACGAACGAATCTTCGACTTCAGCTCCATTATTGTTGACGATCCTCGCCGCCTGGCGCTCCACGCTCTTCATCAAGCCGTCCAAATAATCCCGCGAATCGGAAATGCCAACTACCCCGACGGTCGCACGGTTCCACAGACTGGAAGCATCCAGTTCCGCCACCGACACGTTAAAGTGCGCCCGCAGCCGGTCTTTCAGGCTGCGCACGACCTGCCGCTTGTCCTTGAGAGATTGCGCCGCTTCGATGCGCAATTCGAGGGTGAGAAAGGCGATCATGAAAGCCGTCAGCTCCCGGCCATCAGCTGTCAGCGAAGAGATTGCGGGAGCTGAGAGCCGAAAGCCGAGAGCTGAGAGGCTGTCTTAAGCAATCACTTCCGCTGCGATCCGCTCGGTCACGAAGGCTTCGATCACGTCTCCGGCTTTGATGTCGGCGTAGTTCGCGATGGCGATGCCGCATTCCATGCCGTTGCGCACCTCGCTGGCATCGTCCTTGAAGCGCCGCAGCGAGCTGACTTTGCCCTTGAACACGACCACGTTATCGCGCAGCAACCGGACTTCAGAATCGCGCTTGATGATGCCATCGGCAACTCTGCAGCCGGCAATCGTACCCACTTTCGGGATGCGGAAGGTCTCAAGCACTTCGGCGCGGCCCTGGTAGGTTTCCTTGATGGTCGGCTCGAGCAGACCGCTCATGGCGCGTTTGATCTCATCCTGCAGTTCGTAAATGATGGAGTGCAGGCGAATGTCGACCTTTTCCTGTTCCGCCAACTCCTGCGCCTTGCGCTCCGGTCGCACGTTGAAGCCAATGATGATGGCATTCGATGCCGACGCCAGCAAGACATCGGTTTCGGTAATCGCGCCAACGCCCGAGTGCAGAAGCTTCAGGCGAACTCTGTCATTTGAGAGCTTGGACAGCAGATCGCCCAATACTTCGACCGATCCGCCTACGTCGGCCTTCAGAATGATGTTGAGTTCCTTGGAGCCGGCCATCTTGATTTGCTCAGCCAGGCCTTCAAGCGACACGCGGGAACTCTTGGCCAGCGTAGCTTCGCGGGCCTTTTGCTCGCGATACTCGGAAATGCCACGGGCCTTATCGCGATCGGCGACTACCACAAACTGATCTCCAGCCTGCGGCAGGCCTTCCATGCCAAGAATCTCGACCGGGGTCGATGGAGGCGCTTCGTCGAGCTGGGCGCCGCGATCATCGAACATGGCGCGAACTTTTCCGTAGACGTTGCCGACCACGAAATTCTCCCCGGCGCGCAGGGTGCCATTCTGTACCAGCAGCGTAGCTACCGGCCCGCGGCCCCGGTCGAGTTTGGCTTCGAGCACAACCCCTGTTGCCGGCCGCTCCGGGGTGGCCTTCAATTCCTGGAGGTCGGCCACCAGGCAGATCATCTCCATCAGCAAATTCAAGTTGGTCTTCTGCTTGGCCGAAACGTCAACGAATACGGTCGTCCCGCCCCAGTCTTCCGGCATGAGGCCGCGATCGGCAAGCTGTTTCTTCACCCGGTCCGGCATCGCATCGGGTTTGTCAATTTTGTTCACCGCCACGATGATGGGCACTTCAGCGGCGTGGGCATGGTCGATCGCTTCAAGGGTCTGCGGCATGACGCCATCATCGGCCGCGACTACCAGCACCACAATATCGGTGGCCTTGGCGCCGCGAGCTCGCATGCGGGTGAATGCCTCGTGGCCTGGGGTGTCCAGAAACACGATCTGACGGCCGTAGGCGGGCGATTCCTTATCCTGAATTGTGACTTTGTAGGCGCCGATGTGCTGCGTGATTCCGCCGGCTTCTCCTCCCGCCACGTTGGTCAGGCGAATCGAATCCAGCAGCGTCGTCTTGCCATGATCGACGTGGCCCATGATAGTGACCACCGGCGGACGCGGCACACTCTCAGTGGTGGCGCCCTCTTCCCCGGCAGCAGCGTCAGAGACTTCTTTTGCGGCCTGCTCTTCAAACGTGATCACATTGGTATCAGCGCCGAAGAAGCGTGACATTTCGCTGGCCAGTTCGGTGTCGAGCGTCTGGTTGATGGTGGCGAACACGCCGCGGGCCAGAAGGCGAGCGATCAAATCCTTGGCGCGGATTCCCAGTTTTTCCGCCAGATCTTTAACGCTGATCCCTTCGGTAATCGTAATGCTGCGCGTGATCGGCTGCGGCTCATTGGAAAGCGACAAGCGCGGCGGCGGAGTGTAGCCCTTCATCGGGCCTTCCTTCACACCACGCGGAATGTAGCGCTGTCCTGGTCTGCGGGAAGGGCCGCCGGGCCGGCTGCCGGGTCGGGTGGTCGGTCCAGGAGGCAGGGCCCCCGGTCCCACACCCAGCGGACGGGTGCCGGTTGGTGACTGCCGCGTCGGATGCATTGGCCGGCGTTCGCCCGGACGCAACATCGGCCGTGAGGTTGGAGTGCCGGGCCGCGGGCGCTGAAATATTGGCTGGCCGGGAATTGGACGGCCGGGAATCGAACGCGCCGGCGCCCCCGCGCCTCCTGCTGAAGCTGCTGGTGCGGCCGGGCGTAGCGGAGCCTGATATACAGGCCGCGGTCCGGTCTGGGGCACGATCATGCGCGGAAGCGGAACCGGTGGCGATGGCGGCGCGCTCGGGGCCGCAGGTCTTACGTTCACGGTTGCCTGCGGCGGTGGCGCCGAAGTTTGCGGAGTCGCTGGAGCGGCGGGCGGAGCAGCCACTGGCCGCAATGAAGGCGTCGCAGCTTGTGGCGAGGCCGTCGAATGCGCGGGTCGCGAAGGGACTGCTACAGGCGGGGCCGGCGGCGCAGGAACCGTAAACGTCGGTCTCGACGACGGAGTTGGCACCACGAAACGCGGCGCGGGCGCCTTCGGCGGTTCCAGCACTGGAGACTTGGCCGCCGGCGCAGGTGGCGCGGTGACAGGTTTTGTTTCTACCGGCGAAGCAGCCGTTGCGGGGCGCGCAGGCGCGGCCGCTGGCTGCTGCTTGCTGATGATGGCCTTTAGAACGTCGCCTGGTTTGGAAATGTGCGACAGATCGATCTTGGTTTTGATTTCATCGGCGTCGCTGCGGCTGACGCGCGGAGCTTTGCTCGCGGTCTGTGCTTCGCTGGCGGCGCGGAAGTGGCTCCGCACCTTTTCTGCTTCATGGTCTTCCAAAGAACTGGAATGGCTCTTCTTCTCGGTAACGCCAATCTCTGGAAGCACGTCTAGAATCGCTCTGCTTTTTACTTCCAGTTCCCTGGCCAGATCGTTGATTCGAATTTTCATCCGCCCTCTCGCCTCCGGACCGTCCCGCTAAGTCTTCATATCAACCTCACGGCGTCAGTTTTAAGCTCAGCGCGGGTAGCCCGCGCAACAGTTGCAATCTATTTCTCGGCCCCGTGTTTCTCATCGGAGGAATCCTTTTCCTCCGGCGATTCCTCCAGCGCCGGCACCTCTGCGGTTATGGCCTCTGCCGAGTCAGCTTCGGAAACAGCATCCGGATTGCCGGGTTCATCGCCAGGTTTTTCTTCAGCTACTTCTGTGGTTTCTTCGCTGGTGGCTGTTGCCGCCGCTACCTCATCAAGGGCTGGCGCAACCACCTCTCCGCCTTCCAGGCTGGAGAAATAATTATTGACCGCCAGGCTGATTTTTTCCACCGTTTTGGGGCCAATGCCTTCAATGGCCTCCAACTGCTCGGGGGTCATGTCCGCCAATGCTTCGACCGTAGTTACACCCGCGGCACTCAGCTTCTCAATCAGACCTTCACCCAGGCCCGGGACGCTATCCAGCGGAGTCGAGGATGATCCGACCAGCGCCGACATCTGCAGTTCGACCTCCTGCCGCTTCTCTTCCTCGCTCTTGATGTCAATCTTCCAGCCGAGGAGCTTCGCGGCCAGGCGGACGTTTTGTCCCTTCTTGCCGATGGCCAGTGAGAGCTGACTATCATCGACCACAACTTCCAGATGCTTGTCAGCGCTGTCGACCACAGTAACCCGGCTTACCTTGGCGGGCTGCAACGCTTTTTCGGCGAAGGTCACAGCATCTTCGTGATACTCGATAATGTCGATCTTCTCGCCGCGCAGTTCGCGGAT
>CATPBY010000115.1 GCA_955652845.1 uncultured Terriglobales bacterium
AGGTGAGTTTCGAGAATCTGGCCCACGTTCATACGGCTGGGAACGCCCAGAGGATTAAGCACAATCTCCACCGGCGTGCCGTCTTCGAGGTAAGGCATGTCCTCATCCGGCAGAATGCGGGCAATCACGCCTTTGTTACCGTGACGGCCGGCCATCTTGTCGCCCACGCTCAGCTTGCGCTTCATGGCGATGTAGACCTTGACCAGCTTGATCACGCCGGGGGGGAGTTCATCGCCCTTGGTCAGCTTGTCTTTCTTCTCATTGACGATCTTCTTGAGCACGTCAATCTGACGCGAGGTCATCTCCTCGATTTCATCGATCTGCTCATTTACCCGCGGATCCTTGTCGGCGTACTTGATCCGCTTCAGATTCCGGGTAGAAATGCGCTCGATGGTATCGCGGTCGAGGACCGTGTCCTTGGTCAACAGACGTTTATTGGTGCGCTCGTCATGCAGATCAGCCTGCACCTCTTTGCCCCCCAGGATGTTTTCCAGGCGCTTGAGACGCTCGTCGGTCAGAATCCGGATCTCATCCGAAAGGTTCTTCTCCAGCTTGGCGATCTGCGTCGCTTCAATGGCTTTGGCGCGCTCGTCCTTCTCCTGCCCCTTACGGGAGAAGATCTTGACGTCAACGATTACGCCCTCGATTCCCGGCGGACAGTAGAGAGAAGCATCGCGCACATCACCGGCCTTTTCGCCGAAGATAGCGCGCAGCAGCTTTTCTTCCGGAGTGAGCTGAGTCTCGCCTTTGGGCGTGACCTTTCCCACCAGAATGTCGCCTTGCTTAATGCTGGCGCCGATCCGGATCTCACCCGCTTCGTCCAGATTACGCAGCATGGACTCGCTGACATTAGGAATGTCACGGGTGACCTCTTCTGGCCCCAGCTTGGTGTCGCGAGCTTCGATCTCATACTCCTCGATGTGGACTGAGGTGTAGTAGTCATCCTTCACCAGCTTTTCGGAGACCAGGATTGCGTCTTCGAAGTTGTAGCCGCGCCACGGCATGAACGCGACCAGCACGTTGCGCCCCAGCGCCAGCTCGCCGTGATCGGTGCAGGGACCGTCGGCAATTACCTCGCCCTTCACCACCCGATGTCCCTTAACCACGATCGGCTTCTGGTTGATGCAGGTGTTCTGGTTGGAGCGCTTGAACTTCGTGAGCTGGTAAATGTCGCTGCCCACTTCGCGGGAGAGCTGTCCCGGATGGTGCTCGCCCTCAACCCGGACAATGATGCGTTCCGAGTCAACGGAATCGATGATGCCGTTGCGCTTGGCAAGGATCACAGCTCCGGAATCGCGAGCGGTGACCCCTTCCATCCCAGTGCCGACAATCGGGGCTTCTGCGCGAAGCAACGGAACCGACTGCCGCTGCATGTTGGCGCCCATCAGCGCGCGATTAGCGTCGTCGTGCTCCAGGAACGGCACCAGATACGCCGCCACCGAGACTAACTGCTTGGGGCTGACGTCGATGTAGTCAACCTCGTCGCGGTTGACCAGGACGAAGTTGCCAGCTTTGCGGGCATTCACCAGGTCCCCCACAATCCGGCCCTTGTCGTCCAATTCCACGTTTGCCTGCGCGATCGTGTGCCGGTCTTCTTCCCACGCTGAAAGGTAGAAGGAGAAAGGTTCAAGCTCCGCCGGACGCTTCCGGCGATCCTTCACATCGGAGTTGGTCTTCTCCGCCTCGTGCTTCTCCAGATGGTCGCCGACCTTATAGTCGCTATCGCCGGCATTGACCACGCTAACGTAGTCGAGCACGCGGCCGTTCTTTACCCGCCGGTAGGGCGACTCGATGAAGCCATAGTCATTGATCCGCGCATAGCAACTCAATGACGAAATCAAGCCGATGTTCGGACCTTCCGGGGTTTCAATCGGGCAAATACGGCCGTAATGCGTCGGGTGAACGTCGCGGACTTCGAATCCCGCGCGCTCCCGCGACAGACCGCCCGGCCCAAGAGCCGAGAGACGCCGCTTGTGGGTAATTTCCGAGAGCGGGTTGGTCTGGTCCATGAACTGCGAAAGCTGCGAGGACCCAAAGAACTCTCGGATGGCCGCCATCACCGGCTTGGCGTTCACCAGGTCGTGAGGCATGGCCGTCGACATCTCCTGGTACACGCTCATCTTTTCTTTGATAGCGCGTTCCATGCGCACCAGCCCGATGCGGAACTGGTTCTCCAGCAGTTCGCCAACCGCGCGCACGCGGCGATTGCCCAGGTGATCGATGTCGTCAACCGTGCCGATGTTCTTGCGCAGCTTGAGCAGGTAACGAATGGTTCCGTAGAAATCCTCCGGCTCCAGCGTGCGATTGTCGAGCTTGGTTGCATCCTGGTTCTCGAACAGCTTGATGTTGAACTTCAGCCGGCCCACGCGCGAGAAGTCGTACTTGCGCGGGTCGAAGAACATGCCATGGAAAAGCGCCGTAGCGGTATCAAGCGTCGGGGGATCTCCGGGCCGCAACTTGCGGTAAATTTCGATCAGCGCTTCCTGCGGCGTCTTGACCGCATCCCGCTTTAGAGTCTGGCTGATCACGGTCCCGACATCGTCGCGTTCGGGGAAAAACAAGCTGAGTTCAACCACGCCGGAATCGAGAATCTTCGAGAGCTTGTCAGCCGTCAATTCGGAATTGGCCTCGAGCAGGACTTCGCCGGTAGTGGTGTCGACCACGTCGCCAGCCACCCACGCGCCTTCCAGATCGGCGATGTCGATCTCGATCTCGCTGACCTTCGCCTTCTGAATGTCTTTCAGAGTTGCAGCATTGATCTTGCGTCCGGAATGCGCAATCTCTTCCCCAGACTTTGACTTGATGCTGTGCGCCAGCTTCATACCGAGCAGGTTTGTGGGCTTTTCGTTGGCAGAATCGAGCGTCCAGTAAAGCTTCTTGTCGCGCACCACCAGGCGATCCACGGTGTAGAAAGTCCGTAAAATATCCTCGCCGGATCGCAAACCGAGCGCGCGCAGGAAGATGGTCCCCAGAAACTTGCGCTTGCGGTCGATGCGCACGTAGAGCACGTTCTTCTGGTCATATTCGAATTCCACCCAGGATCCTCGGTAAGGAATGATCTTGCCCAGGAAGTAGGTGCGGTTGTTGGCGGTCTCAAAGAACACGCCGGGCGAGCGGTGCAACTGGCTGACGATGACGCGCTCGGTGCCATTGACGATGAAGGTGCCGTTATCCGTCATGAGCGGCACATCGCCAAAGAACACTTCCTGCTCCTTGATGTCTCTGATCGAGCGATTGCCGGTCTCGGCGTCCTTCTCGTAGATGGTGAGCCGCATGGTCACTTTGAGCGGGGCCGAGTACGTCATGCCCCGTTCTTCGCACTCGCTCACGTCATATTTCAGCTGCAGCCCCACCGGATCGCCGCACTTGCTGCAGAAGTCCGGCGTGTTAGCGTTATACGTGCCGCACTTGGTGCACAACACTTCGCCGGGATGAAAGGGATCGGTGATGACGGTGGAACCGCAGTTCTTGCAAGTGGTGCGCAGATGATGCAGACCCTTGAGGTGTCCGCACTTGCACTCCCAGTTACCAATGGCGTAGTCGACGAACTCCAGTTGTGAAACGTTACGGAAATCCGTGATCGGAAATACCGACTGAAAAACCGCCTGCAACCCGGCATCGTCACGCTCGCTGGGCAGCCGGTCCATTTGCAGGAAGCGATCATAGGAACGCTTCTGCACCTCGATCAGATTCGGAATCTGAATCGTTGCCGGAATTTTGGAAAAATCAAAGCGTTTACGGAAGGTATTATTCTTCGCCATTCAGATGACTCCCAACTTTCGAGCGCAGCCGGCGGCTGCGATAAACCGCGGTATGTGAGGGCGCGCCATTCGCGCCCGGATGCTTAAGAGTGTTCAAAATCAGAGAAAAAGGGTATGCGCCTGCAGGGACATAACTCCCCACAGGCGCCATTTGCGGCGCTTGGCCTTTGTTGAATTGTTTCTTTCCGCGCCAGTATCTAAGGCCTGTTCCGGTTCCGCTACCGCGAAACAGTCTGCCAACCCGTTATCAGCGGCCCCTGTCCGCTTCCATGGGCTGGAGTTGAGGTCGCACTCACTCCGATGAAGTGGGGAAGCCGTGTGTATATAGATGTTACCACCACTTCCAAAGCTTCACAAATAGAGATCGGTCGATTCCGCCAAACTTGCAATGGAGGTTGGACGTGCACCAGCTAGGCGCAGATGACCGCCCAGTGAGCGGCTCTCCACGCTGGATCCTTCGCAGAAACGCTCGCGATGAGGCCAGTGGACTCCCGCTTCGCTCGCTCGCTACGCGGCGTCACTTGACCTCGACTGTAGCTCCCGCTTCGGTGAATTTCTTCTTGATGGTCTCCGCTTCTTCCTTGGAGACGCCTTCCTTCACGGTTTTGGGCGCGCCATCCACCAGGTCCTTGGCTTCCTTCAGCCCGAGGCTGGTAACTTCACGCACGGCTTTGATTACGTTGATCTTATTGGCGCCAACTTCTTTGAGGACAACCGCGAACTCGGTCTTTTCCTCCGCCGGAGCCGCGCCCGCTGCCGCCGCGCCCCCGCCCGCAACCATCACTGGCGCCGCGGCTGCTGCCGAGACGCCGAGACGCTCTTCCAGTTTCTTGACCAGTTGCGCCGCGTCGAGCAGCGACAGGCCTACGATTGACTCTTCCAACTGCTGCAGATCCGCCATATCTATTCTCCAGTCCTATGTTGTATTTCGCTATCGTTCCAAAACTCGTGGTGCGGGCGACCTCGCTCCGCCTGGACGGCCATCCCCACAAAAATCCAAACTACTGGGCTTCCTTGAACTTCTTCTTCTCTACGCCCTGGCCAACCACCACCGCCAGATCGCGCCCCACGGCGTTCATCACCGTCACCAGACGCTGCGCCGGCGCGCTGATCAGGAACAGCAACTTGGAATAAATCTCTTCCTTCGACGGCATGGTCGCCAAGGCCTTGATCTCATTAATCGAGATCACGCGGCCTTCGACCACTCCGGCCTTGAAGGTGAACTCCGGGTTGTCCTTGGCGTACTTTGACAGGGCCTTGGCCAGCGCCACAGGATCGCCCGATGTGTACGCGATAGAGGTCACGCCAGACAGGTTTTTGAGAACTTCTTCGACTTTCGTCCCTTTGGCCGCGCGCTCAATCAGGGTATTCTTCACCACCCGGTATTTCGCGCCGGAACCGCGCAGCGTCTTGCGCAGCTCATAGTCCTGGGCCACGGTAAGCTTGCTGTAAGTGGCGACTATCATGCTCGACACTTTCTGCAGCTCATTTCCCAGTTGCTCCACTTGCTCGGTCTTCTTTGCTTTGGTAACTGCCATGTTCAGTCCCTCAGAATTCACGTAGGGACAGCCGCCCTCGGCTGTCCAACCGCGGCTATCCGAAATTAAGCTTTTGCCGCAGTCTCAACCGGGGTGGTGTCGATCGAGATCCCGGGCCCCATCGTCGAACTCAAATAGCATCCCTTGATGTACTTGCCCTTGGCCACTGACGGCTTGGCCTTGATCACGCTGGTGATCACGACCCGGGCGTTTTCTACCAGCTTGTCAGGGGAAAACGAAATTTTGCCCACGGGAACATGCACCAGCGCAGTTTTGTCGGTGCGGAATTCCACTTTGCCAGCTTTGACTTCCTGCACTGCCTTCGCGACGTCAAACGTCACCGTTCCGGTCTTCGGATTCGGCATCAGCCCCTTGGGGCCCAGTACTTTCCCCAGCCGTCCAACCGACTTCATGACGTCAGGGGTTGCGATCAGGGCGTCAAAATCCGTCCAGTTCTCTTTGCTGATCTTTTCTACCATTTCCTCGCCGCCGACAAAATCCGCTCCCGCCTGCTCGGCTTCCTTTACCTTCTCCCCGGTAGCGATGACCAGGACCTTTTTCGATTTGCCCAGTCCATGCGGCAGCACCACCGTGCCTCGAACCATCTGGTCGGCGTGCTTGGGGTCGACTCCGAGACGCATGGTGACTTCGACCGTCTCATCAAACTTGCTGTACTTGACTTTCTGCAGCAGGGGCACCGCGTCCTGCAGCAGGTACGGACGAGGTTCAACCGCTTGTCTGGCCTTAGTGATGTTTCTTCCTGCTTTTTTCATTTCGTTTTCCCTGTCTCCCACCGCAGGCTAATATTTTCGCCTGCCGTAGTATTCGACGATGTGGCGCGGGCGCACTCGCCCGCGAGAACTGCGAAGCTTCGCTCCGCCTGGACGGCCGGCGGGGCCGGCTCTATACAACCAAACTTACCCAACTACCTCAATTCCCATCGATCGCGCCGTTCCCCGAACGCTCTTCACCGCCGCGTCCACCGAAGCAGCGTTCAGATCCGGCATCTTCTGTTTCGCAATGTCTTCCACCTGTTTGGCTGTGACCTTGCCTACTTTATCTTTGTTGGGCGCGCCTGATCCCTTGGCAATCCCCGCCGCGCGTTTCAGCAGAATTGAAGCCGGAGGCGTTTTAGTAATGAAAGTGAACGTGCGGTCGCTGTAGACAGTCACTACGACGGGGATAATCAGCCCCTCGAGTTCCTTCGCTCCGGTGCGCGCGTTGAACTGCTTGCAGAACTCCATTATGTTGATCTGCGCCTGGCCTAACGCCGGCCCGACGGGAGGCGCCGGAGTGGCCTTTCCCGCCGCAATCTGAAGCTTTACCGAACCTGTAGCTTTCTTCGCCATTTACTCAATCCTCAATTTTCACTCGCGGGGGCCGCTTCCGCATCAAGCCACTTTCTCTACCTGGTTAAACTCCAGTTCCACCGGCGTGGACCGTCCAAAAATCGTGACCATGACCTTGAGCGTTTCGCGGTCTTCATTAACTTCATCCACCACACCGGTAAAGCTCGCGAACGGTCCCTCCGTGATGCGCACGCTCTCGTTCTTCTCGAATTTGACCTTAAGCTTGGGCTTGTCCTTGGCCTCGCCCACGCGATATACGATGTGCTGCACTTCTTCTTCAGAAAGCGGGGTGGGCTGTTGTCCAGTGCCTACGAATCCGGTGACCCGCGGAGTGGACTTGACCACGTGCCAGACGTGATCGTCCATGTCCATCTCGACCAGAACGTAGCCGGGATAGAACATGCGCTCCACCGTATACTTTTTGCCGCCACGCACTTCTGTGACAGCTTCGGTAGGAATAAGAACCTTGCCGATTTTTTCCTGCAGGCCGAAAGCCTGGACCCGCGACTCCAGCGATTCCTTGACCTTGCGTTCGAATCCCGAATAGGAGTGGATGATGTACCACTTCATGTTGGGATTGCGGGGAGGCTCCGGCGCTGGGGATGCTCCATCGAGAGGCGGCGTTCCGCTTCCAGCATCTTGCGGCCCTCCGCTGGCTCCGGCTTCGTTCTTTTCTTCGTCTTGCATAGTGATGCTCTTCACGCGGCTGCTTTCCTTCCGGTGCTTTGAATGCTGAGTTTAGTGGAGCACGTAGTGCATAACTCGATCGAGAATGGTATCGACTACGAAAAAGAAGACCCCAAAAAGAAACACGGTAACAATGACCACCGCCGTGGTCGCCTGCACTTCCTTGAGGGTGGGGGCCGTCACCTTCTTCATCTCGGTGCGAACGTCGTTGTAAAAAATTTTGACCCGGTCGGGCCAGGCTTTTACTCGACCACCAAGGCTGTGCTCGTCGGCTGCTGTGATTGATTTTGCCATTCTCTTCGTCTCAACTCCCATCCTCGCAACCGTACTTCCCGTTCACCCTCTAAAATCTGGCAGGGGCGGAGGGATTCGAACCCCCAAGTTCGGTTTTGGAGACCGACAGTTTAACCGTTGAGCTTACGCCCCTAATTGCCGGTCCTCCTGAGGCGGCATGCTTTTCGTCGCCGAAGGATCCGGGTGAGCCGCGCGGCACAATCGCGCGCCCGGCTCGCTTCCTATTTCACTTCCTTGTGCGGCGTGTGCTTCCGGCAACGGGCGCAGAATTTCTTCAATTCCAGCCGCTCAGTCATCGTCTTGCGATTTTTGGTCGTCGAATAGTTGCGCTCTTTGCAATCACCGCACTGCAACGTAATGATCTCTCGCGGCATGAAAACGGCTCCTTAACTTTTTCCTACTGCACGATCTCGCTGATGGTTCCCGCGCCCACCGTGTGCCCGCCTTCGCGGATCGCAAAACGCAATCCCTTTTCCATCGCCACCGGCGTGATCAGCTCGATCACCAGCTGCACGTTGTCCCCCGGCATCACCATCTCCGTGCCTGAGGGAAGCTCCGCCACTCCGGTTACATCCGTCGTCCGCAGATAAAACTGCGGCCGGTAACCTTTGAAGAATGGCGTGTGCCGTCCCCCTTCTTCTTTGGTCAGTATGTAAACTTCCGCCTTGAACTTGGTGTGCGGCGTGATCGATCCCCCCTTGGCCAGCACCATGCCGCGCTCCACATCCTCTTTGCCAATGCCCCGCAGCAACAGGCCCGCGTTGTCCCCCGCCAGGCCTTCGTCCAGCTGCTTTTTGAACATCTCGACCCCGGTCACCACCGTTTTGCGGGTGTCGCGGAAGCCCACAATCTCCACTTCCTCGCCCACTTTCACTTTGCCCCGCTCGATTCTTCCCGTCACCACCGTGCCCCGCCCCGAGATCGAGAAAATATCTTCTATCGGCATCAGAAACGGCTTGTCCAGCTCGCGCTGCGGCTGCGGCACGCTCTTGTCCACCGCCGCCATCAGCTCGTCAATCTGCTTCTCCCACTTGGCCTCCCCATTCAGCGCCCCCAGCGCCGACAGCCGCACCACCGGAACATCGTCGCCCGGAAACTGGTAGCTCTTCAGCAGCTCCCGCACTTCCAGTTCCACCAGGTCCAGCAGTTCGGGATCGTCCACCGCATCGCATTTATTCAGCGCCACCACAATGTAGGGCACGCCCACCTGCCGCGCCAGCAGCACGTGCTCGCGGGTCTGCGGCATCGGTCCGTCGGTCGCCGCCACCACCAAGATCGCCCCATCCATCTGCGCCGCGCCCGTGATCATGTTCTTGATGTAATCGGCGTGACCGGGACAATCCACGTGCGCATAATGCCGGTTCGCGGTCTCGTACTCCACGTGCGCCGTGGCAATGGTGATGCCCCGGGCTTTTTCTTCCGGAGCGTTATCTATGCTGTCAAACGACCGGAACACGATCTTCGGATTGTGTTTCTGCAATACCTTGGTGATGGCCGCCGTCAACGTGGTCTTGCCATGATCAATGTGACCGATGGTACCTACGTTGCAGTGCGGCTTATTGCGCTCAAATTTCTCTTTCGCCATTTCTCTTCTTCTTCCTTAAGTATGTCGCCTTTGCTGTGTGGCGCGGGCGCCCTCGCCCGCGTCTCTCAGTAATACTGGTAAAGCGTTTTGAATCTGTGTCTCAGGTTGACGTCGACTGTTTCAAGCTTCGACAGATAAAACTCGCGCATCTGCGCCTGATCAGACAACGTAAGCGACCCGTACAGATCCTTCGCACTCAAATCGGCACGGTGTAACGTGGCTTCCAGTGTCTTGCGTACGAGTATTCCATCGAAATCTCGAATTCGAATCCTGCTACGATGCAGCCGTTTCAGAAAGCTCTCTACCTTTTCTTGTGACAAAGCTTCTTCGACTGCGCGCTGCAGTTGGCCGAATTCCTCGACCTTCTCAATCTTGATTGCCGCCTGCTCAAAGCTCATTGCATTCAACACAATTCTGGAGCGGGAGACGGGAATCGAACCCGCGACCAACAGCTTGGAAGGCTGTGACTCTACCACTGAGTTACTCCCGCCCGCAAAGCATCAGTCAAAATCTCACTCTTTTGAATTCCGCCGCCGCCATGCAAGACTGAGCAGCGACGAGTTCCTGAACCGCGGTGACGCAAATTCTGGAGCCGATGATCAGGATTGAACTGATGACCTCTCCCTTACCAAGGGAGTGCTCTACCAACTGAGCTACATCGGCTTGTCACTGCCCTCGCCTCGCTCGTTGGCCTGCATAACGTCCTTGCGATGCAGCAGAGTCTTAACCAAAAACATCGCCAGTATGCCCAGCGTCACGAGCCGAATTCGCTGGTCAGTAAGTGTTACCCACGCCAAAACTGCCAAGGCAACATACGCCGCCAGCGCAAACCATAATCGATTCACTCAAATCACTGGTGCACAGGGAAGGATTCGAACCTTCGTACCTCGCAAGGAGGAGCAGATTTACAGTCTGCCGGCTTTAACCACTCACCCACCTGTGCAGAAATGCTAAGCTCTCGGCTCTTCCCTTTTGCGGCAATCCGCTCCGGCAGTTGCGTGCGGAGAATCACTGCTACGGCAGGCTGGCACAGCTAATGTACAAGAAATGCGCGAATACTTTCGCGCACATGACACCGCATTTGGAAAAATTCCCTATGGAGTGCTGTTTGGAAAATCTCTTACCGCCGCCGCGCCGCGCAAATGCCTTCCGGATGCAATCCTGGAGCTGGCGAAGGGATTTGAACCCCTGACCCTCTGATTACAAATCAGATGCTCTACCAACTGAGCTACGCCAGCAGTCAGGGACAATCGCCCTCTCGGGGCGAACATATCCCCCGTTCCCTCTTGGGCTGTCCGGGACAATCATAAAAGTTATCACAACGGCAACTCACGTGCAAGCTGATCTTGAAGTTCGTTCATGACTCGAACCATATTCACGGGCAGAGCGTCACAGCCTGGATGCTATGATAAGTCCTCCCTGACCGCTCCGGCGATTTTCCCTTTAGCCCTTGCCGGAACTGTCTCCTTGCATGCGAATACGACGCAGCCTCCCGGTGGTTCTGGGCGTTGTGGCGGTGGCAGCGGCACTCACGCTGATCGTCCAGTTACGCAAGCATGCGCCTCCCGAACCGGCCCGTTTGCTTCCCGGCGCCGACGGTTTCCTTTACGTCAACCTGAAATGGGTGCGGCGCGCGAACATCGCGAACCGGTTGCCTCCGGTTTCACACGACCCCGAGTACGAGCAATTTATTCAAGCCACAGGATTTCAGTTCGAGCGCGATCTGGAGCAAGCCGCCTTCGCCGTCCACTATCCGGCAAGCGCAACCGACACGTCTTCGAATTCGCCAGACCAGGCGCGGTCCTCCGAAGTTCTGGTAGGCCGGATTCAGGGCGATCGCTTACGCGGATATCTGGGCAGGATCGCTAGTTCAGTCGAAAACTACCACGCAGTTGACATCTATAATATCGCGCTCGAAGGACGCACCTTGCGCGTAGCGATCCTTGGTGTTGACACAGTCGCGGCGTCGAATCACAGCGATCCGCTGGTGATTCAGGGAATCGTCGATCGCTCACGCAAACTGGCTTCCCCGTTCGGAGGCCCCGCTCTTTTGCGTCAGTACTATAAAGAGGTTCCACTGGCCAGCCTGGGTTGGGCAATTTTCCGCATTGATCCGCATTCATCTCCATCGCAGTGGGGTACTTCGCCGGCTGAAAGCTTGGCATTTCTGTTCACCAAGCCCGCCGTGGTCGTGGCTTCCGCGCGCTATTTGGGAAGCGTTCACCTTCGAGCCGAAGCTGTGACCTCAAGTGCCGCCGATGCCGAGCATCTAGCCGGCCAGTTGAGCACGTTCCTGAGCCTGTTTCACGCCGCCGAAAATGCAGTCCCAGCGCAAGGTGCCGATGCCGATGTGAAAATGTTTTTTGAGGCACTTAAAGTTGGCCAATACCGGAATCGCGCCATTCTCACCGCCACGGTGCCGCCGGGATTCCTTCGCAAAGCTCTGGCTGAACCCCTCAGCGATACCCCCGCCGCTCCCAACAACTAGAACTCGTAGCTGTGAGATGTCGATCCAGGTCGCCGAAACTGTAACATTCATGAGCGGCGCGCATCATAATGCAAAGCCAGCAGTCTGTGATGTCCAATTTTTATGGTGAAGGTTCACCTCTGCTTGCCGTGCGGCGCAGGGACCGTTGCGCAGTAATTCGCAGTTTGACAGCCCGGGGGCAGGTAGAATAATCACGATGTCAACTCTTCCCCTCCCGATTGCAGCTTTTCTGGCAGGACTGGTTTCCTTCCTGTCGCCCTGCGTGCTGCCGCTGGTTCCCGGTTACGTGTCTCTGATTTCGGGAGCGGGCGTCGAGGAGCTGAAGACACAAGAATCGCACCTGGCCCGCAAACTGATGCTGAATTCGGTTGGCTTCATCCTGGGCTTTAGCGTGGTCTTTATTACGCTCGGGGCGATTGCGACTGAAGCCGGACAATTGCTGGCCCGGTACAAGTCACTGCTGGCGGAAGTGGCCGGCGTAGTCATAATTCTGTTCGGTCTGCATTTGACCGGAGTTTTCAAAATCAAAGCGCTCTATACCGATGCGCGGCTGCACAGCGTGAAGGGCGGAAGCACAGCGTGGGGATCATTTCTGATCGGCTTCGCTTTTGCTTTCGGCTGGACACCGTGCGTGGGGCCCATCCTGGCCGTAATCCTCACACTTTCCGCGGCCCAGGATTCGGTGAGCAAGGGAATTTTTCTTCTGGCGATTTACTCGATGGGCCTGGCCGTGCCGTTCCTGCTGACTTCGCTGGGCATTGGCCGCTTCCTGA
>CATPBY010000116.1 GCA_955652845.1 uncultured Terriglobales bacterium
ATATAGTGTGCTTTCCCCGGAGGATCTATGTACCGCAGAGATTTCCTGGTGCGATCGGGACAGGTGATCGGAGCGGCGGCGCTGGCATCGGCTCTGCGCAGCGCACAGGTGCTTGCCAGCAACCAGAGTTCAGCCGCTTCTCTGAGCTGGGAAGAAGTACGTGCCAATTTTAATCTGGCGCCCGACCTGATTCACATGGCGGGATTTTTTCTGGCCTCCCATCCCAAACCGGTACGCGATGCCATTGAACAATGCCGGCGCGCCTTCGATGCCAATCCAATCGAATATTTCTTTGGAAACGTGGAGAAGGCGGAATCTGCGGTCGTAGGCGCCGCAGCGCATTATCTGGGCGTCGATCCCGGTAACATCGCCCTTACTGACAGCACGACCATGGGGCTTGGGCTGCTGTATAGCGGCCTGAAGTTACGGCCGGACCAGGAAATCCTCACTACTACGCATGACCACTATTCCACCGAGACCTCATTGCGACTGCGCGCCGAGCGCACAGGCGCATCTGTTCGCCGAATTTCGCTTTACCGCGATACTGGGAACAAGTCGGTTGGGGAAATCGTTGAAAGCATCACTCGATCGGTAACGCCCCAAGCCCGCATTCTGGCTATTACCTGGGTGCACTCCTGCACCGGGGTGAAGCTGCCGATTCGGGCCATCGCGGACGCGCTTAAGTCGATTAACGCGAGTCGCGATGAGCAGGACCGGGTGCTCTTGTGCGTGGATGGAGTGCATGGCCTCGGCGTCGACGGCACTGAACTTCCGGAGCTTGGCTGCGACTTTTTTGTTGCGGGCTGCCACAAGTGGATGTTCGGGCCGCGAGGCACTGGTTTAGTCTGGGGTACGCCGGCAGCGTGGTCGGCGGCGACTGCAACCATTCCTACCTTCGATGACGTGACTTATGGCATGTGGATGCAGATTCGCCCGCCGCAACCGGTGCCGATCGGAGCCACCATGTCCCCGGGAGGGTTCCATTCCTTTGAACACCGCTGGGCTCTCGACCGTGCATTCCAGTTTCACCAGACCATCGGCAAGCCGCGGGTCGCGGAGAGGATCCACGCGCTCAACCGGCAGCTCAAAGAAGGACTGGCGAAAATGCAGAACGTCAAGCTGTACACCCCAATGACGGATGAGTTGTCAGCCGGGATTGTCTGCTTCGATGTGAACGGAGTCAAAGCTGAAAGTGTGGTCGATCAACTCAGGAAAAAGAAGATCGTGGCCAGCGTCACGCCTTATAAGACGCTTTACGCGCGCCTGTCCCCGGGCCTGTTGACTTCGCCGGCTGAAGTGGAAACAACGCTGGCAGCGGTGCGGGAAGTGCGAGGCTGAGCGCCTAGCCGCTAGCTTTCCATCTGGATCTGCAGTATCTCTCCCGGGAGCCGAACCATTCGCGCTCTGGGAGCTGATTCGAATCGATCCGACTCGTTCCGGTCCCGGTCAGGCGCGCGCCGGTTATGAGCCCCTCTTGGCAATTCTGCCTCAGATGTCGCATCACTGCTGCTCATTCTCTCCATCCGGATGCCGAGCGTACGTTCCAGTTGAAATAACTCCGGGCGTTGATGTCTGGCAAAGAGTGTCGAAGCCACCCCGAGTTCGCCGGCCCGTCCAGTACGTCCTACGCGATGAATGAAGTTCTCCGCGACTTCCGGCAGATCGTAATTGATGACGTGGGCGATATCCTGCACGTGGATGCCGCGCGACGCCAGGTCGGTGGCCACCAGTATGCGGTAGCGTCCCTGCTGAAACCCGGTAAGCGCGGCTGTCCGCTGGGATTGCGAGCGGTCGCCGTGAATCATGGCGGCGGCGAATCCTTCGCGATTAAGATTTTTCGCCAGGCGCTCGGCTCCGCGCTTGGTGCGGGCGAAAACCAGGCAGCGGCCGGTTTCTTTGGCAAGTAATCCGCGCAGGAATTCCTGCTTGTTGTCGGCCTCAACCTCAAAGGCCTGTACCCGTACATTCTCGGAAGGTTTTAACGTAGATCCGAAAGCGAGCCGAACCGGGCTGCGCATGTAGTCATTCACCAGGTGCGCGACGGAAGCTTCAAGAGTCGCAGAGAAACACATGGTCTGACGTTGTTTGGGGAGTACAGCTGCAATCCGCTGAATCGCGGGAAGGAATCCCATGTCGAGCATACGATCGGCTTCGTCTAAAACCAGGATCTGCAGCCCCGCGAAATGAACCAGCTTGCGATCGAGGAAATCCTCCAGCCGTCCGGGAGTAGCCACCATCAGTCGAGCCCCGTGGCGAATGGCGCGGAGTTGTTGTCCTTCAGCCAGTCCGCCAACTACCAGTGCCGCCGGCGATAGTTTTGGCCCACGCAGCGCGTCATACTGGTCCACAACCTGCATGGCCAGTTCTCGCGTGGGAACTAAAACCAGGGCTGCGATTCCAGCGGAATGTTTTTGCAGCAGTCGTTCCATGATCGGAATGACGAAAGCCAGCGTCTTGCCGGTGCCGGTTTGCGCGGTCGCAAGCACATCTTTGCCCGCCAGCGCTTGTGGAATTGCCGCCGCCTGGACGGGGGTGGGCATGGAAAAACGGGCCGCTGCTAATCGGTCCTGGGTGTAAGGAGAAATCGGTAATTCTGAAAAATTCTGCATTGTGCTTTCTCTGGAAGCCATCGCGGCGCGCACACGAACTTTCGGGCGAGCACAGCAACCTGCACTGCCAGTCTTAAATTTTGATTACGCCGAAGACTTACGGAGGGGAAAGTGAAGGCGGGAGTTCTCAGTCACTTACTGCACCAGAGCAATCGCACCATACAACCGCGGTATTAAGCGCAAATCCAGTATATCACGTCCTCTTGCCGGTGCTTGCCTAAACATGAGAGCGGGTAGTGGCTCAATTTGAATTCTCAGCGTGAGCCACTACTGCGGAGCCGGGTTACTTGTGGGTGCGCCCAACGCTATCCCGAAACGGTAGTAGAATCGGCGCAAGAGCCGCGTTCTGGAGGTGCCTATGCGGTCGATCGCATCGCTTTGCATCTGGGTGATGCTGGTGATATCTGCTGTCCCCGTCCATCCCCAACTCGGCGCCCCGCTGGGGCGCTGTGGACCCCATCCTCCGGACCCGGACTGGCCGCAAAACAAGCTGCCACCTCCCCAAGCCTCAGCTCAGGCGCAAAAGAAATTCGCGGTGGATAAAGATAAAGTGCGCCACGACGCCCAGGAACTTGCTGAACTTTCTGCCTCCATTCCCGCCGATGTGGATCGGGTGAATCGCGGATTGCTGCCGAAAGATGTCCTGGAGAAATTGAAGCGGGTGGAGAAGCTGTCCAAACAGCTGCGCAACGATCTGACGCGCTAAAATTTTATAGCAGGCGTCCTCGCCACAATCTCATGCACGGCCGAGAGCACCCGTGCCTGCAAAACGTTTCACCGCAAAAATTGTCAACACCAGGAAAAGTGTTAGCACAACAACCTGCGAGACTATGAACGGAGGTTCAGACTGCGTGGGGGCCATCGCTTTAAGAGCTGGAATCTTCTCGAAGCATTGCACAATCAGGACAAAGACGTTGA
>CATPBY010000117.1 GCA_955652845.1 uncultured Terriglobales bacterium
GTATTGTTTTGCCCGCTCGGCGTCCGCCATCACCTGCTTGATTTCCTTGATCCCTACCAGCACGGCGGAAAATTCTATAAATTCCGCTCTCGTCATGCGCGCGATAACCTGCGCTAGCGTTGTCTTGCCGGTGCCGGGAGGCCCCCAGAAGATCAGGGAACCAGTGTCGTCACGCTCAATCTGGGTGCGCAGCGGCTTCCCCGGACCGATCAGATGTTCTTGTCCGACGAATTCGTCGAGAGTGCGCGGACGCATGCGGTCAGCCAGCGGACGGGTGCGGTCGCTGGGATTGTCGCCGCTTGGCATGGTTTGGAACAGGCCCATGATGTTTGCCTGCGATCAAAACTTCAAACTGTGGTCAGCGATTTTGTCTTGCCAATTCATATAACACGATGCTCGCTGCCACGCCTGCATTGAGCGATTCAACTTTTGCAGAATGCGGAATGGCGACGAGTTCGTCCATTTGGGAGAACAATTCCCGCGAAAGCCCGGAACCTTCACTTCCAATGAAGATGACTGATGAACGCGCCAACCTTGCCTCCGGCAACGGCGTGCCTTTGTGTGACGAAGTCGCAATCAGACGCAGGCCCTGTCGCCTCATGCGCGCAATCGCAGGCGAAAGCTTGGCGCGCACAGTAGGAAGCCGGAACACCGACCCTGCCGACGCCCGCACTACCTTCGGATTAAATGGGCTGACTGTGCCTTCGCCCAGGATTGCGCCCGCGGCGCCGAAAGCTTCCGCGGATCGCAGGATCGTTCCCAGGTTGCCGGGATCTTGCACGCCCGCAACTGCCAGCAGCGGTCCCACCTGGGTCGGGGCCAGCAAGTCGTCCAACGAAAATTCTTTCCAGCGCGCGAGGGCTGCCACCCCCTGAGGCGTTTCGCTCGGCACAGCGCTGGCGAAGAGTTTCTCGGGCAGCATTACAGTTCCTACGTGCGCCCCGATCTGGGGCAGCAGCCTCTCCGCCTTGGCTGCGGCGGAGCTGCTAAAAAACACCGCGCGAAACTGCACGCCGCTGCGGATGGCTTCTTCCAGAATGTGCAGCCCCTCGATGGCGTAATAACCGCCTTCGGTCGGTTCTCCACGGGAAAAAGCCTGCCGTAGTTCCTTGAGCAGCGCGTTGTGCCGGCCTTCGATGCGGCGCAATCTGCCTTGCACTGCGGGGTTGTTACCGGCAATGGTCTTTTTCACGGGCTGCCTGGCTCGGTCAGATGATACGCGTTCGGTTAGTGGCTCAATCTGAATTCTCAACGTTTTTTCTCATGCGTCACTCCCAAAGCCCGGCGCAGTTCAGCCGGGCGAGGCATCTGGCGTGGACGACCCTGCCTGCTGTGCCGATGCGCCTCCGCTTCGGGTGAAAAACGCTGCGCGAAATGACGCCTTCGAAATCGGCAGAAATTCGAAATTGCGCCGTCACCCGGGTTCTTCTCGGCTTGCAGCGCGCCGTCATGGTATGTTAACTTTCGCGATTTCACGAACGTTCTCGGAAGGATCTGCGGTGCGGGCCGAAATTCTCAAGATTAATCACGATAAACCGGAAGCGTCGCTCATTCGCTATGCGGCCGATCAGATTCGCGCCGGCGAAGTGCTGGGCATGCCTACAGATACTTTTTACGGACTGGCGGCCGATCCCTTTAATTTGCGCGCCGTCGACCGGGTATATGAGATCAAATCCCGTTCCCGACATAAGCCGCTGTCGCTGCTGATCGGAAGTGTCGAGCAGGCGGAAGAGATGGCCCGGCCTTTGCCGGAGGAGTTCGGGGCCCTGGCACGCAAATTCTGGCCGGGTCCGCTGACCATCATAGTAAAGGCCTCCTCGCGGCTTCCCTTGAAGGTCACGGCCAATACTGGAAACGTCGCATTGCGAATTCCCAATTCCCAAATACCGCTGGCCGTGGTGCAGGCCGCGCAAATTCCCATCACTGCGACTTCGGCCAACCTGAGCGGGGAAGCCGAATGTACAACGGCACTGGCGGTGCGCGATCAGCTTAAGGATCGCATCTCGATCATTGTGGATGGCGGCACCTCTCCCCGCGAGGTGGCATCGACTATCATCGATCTAACCGATGAAGATGCGCGTTGGCGCATTCTGCGGGAGGGCGCCATTCCCGCCCACGAGATCTCCGAGTTCTTCGCCCAGGGATGAATGACGCAGCGGTTAACCGGCGCCAGCGGAGCCACCGGTGGTTGTGGCTGCCGGCTCTGATTGCACCGGTTTTACTGGTCTGGGTAGGCTCAATTTGTGTACGGGTCGTCCGCGAAGCGTCCCTGCAGGAAGTGCACCCCGCCGACGCCATCGTGGTTTTCGGCGCAGCGGAGTACTCCGGCAAGCCTTCTCCTGTATACCGCGCCCGGCTCGACCATGCCTTTGATCTCTTCCAGCGAAGGATTGCTCCCGTCGTCATAACCACGGGAGGCGCCGCCGACGATCCCAGTTACAGTGAGGGCGGCGTCGGTCACGAATACCTGAGGCACCGCGGAATTCCCGACGCCAGCCTTATTGCGGAGACCCAAGGCTCCGATACGGCACGATCTGCCCAAAGAATCGGAGTCATCATGCGAACCAACAACATGCACAGTTGCGTGGCGGTCAGCGACGAATACCACGTCTTCCGTATCCGAAGGCTGCTGGAGCATGAAGGGATAGAAGTTTTCGTTGCGCCTCGTCCAGACTCACGTCCGAAATCGGAGTGGCAGAGAGCATGGGCGGTCATGCGGGAGGCTGTCAGCTACCTGGCCTGGAGGTTGCACATCCCGGAGTGACTATCCTGAGTAACTGTCGACGGTGTTTTTTCTGATACGTCATCCCGAAGGCCGGCGCACCTCAGCCGGGCGAGGGATCTCGCGTGGAGTCACCATACGTGCTGTTCGCTGTGCGCGGAGCATGGCAAGAAACGCGCGGAATTCCGACTGGGCCACTACCACTGCATTTTCTTCTTCAGTTCCGTGATGTGGGCGGTGTGATGCTTCCCATGCCACGCGTACAGCGCTAAATTCTTGTCCAGGGATACCACACCCATTTCCGGATGCCGAAAAGTTCGCTTCCAGTGGTTCGGTTGCAAGTCGCGCAAGAGACGCACCCAGCGGTTATGCAGTGAATCCAGCAGCGCCAGTGAAACTTCAGGTGGAGTTGAGCGAACGTCGGAGAGCTCCGCCCAGCGGGCCTCCATGTAAGGTTTTATTGTCGGTTCGTCTTCCGTGAGCGCCAGCTTGAACCGGATGTACGCGTTCATATGGCTTTCAGGGACGTGATGAACCACCTGGCGGACAGTCCAACCGCCATCGCGATACGGGGTCTCGAGCTGCTCTTTCGAAAAGCCGTGAACCGCAGCTCGCAACGCCGTGGGCGCCTGCTCGATTTCGTCAATAAACTTTTTTCGCTGGTCTTCGTTCGAAGAGCCTTCGAACGAGAACTTGCCGATGGGATAACGCGGGTCGCTCATTTCGCCTCCGCTCTAATTACAGCATGAGGCCGGAGCGGAGCCGCTATGAAAAGTCGTAATAAGAATCAGAGAAAAAAGTAATCAAAAATGCCGAATTCGAGGCCCGATGGCATTTCAAGCGATCAGGGAAGCGATGGCTGCGGCGACGAGAGTGCCCGAGAAGTTGACGGCGTCATTGTTGAACCACCGCCGGCCCTCCAGCCATGCGCCGAGAAAGCTGTCGGCGGTCATACCCAGGACTGCGGAAATGACCGAAATCGCCATCCACTTCCACGAAATGAGAGCGCTCAACCGGCCCACGAGGCTGACCACAACAGCAGCCGTAATTCCAGCCAAAGTTCCGGTCAGAGTAATGCCGCCGTCTGTACCGGCAGGCACGATTTCCCAGGTCGTAATCAGGCGTGCTTGCCGGCTTTGAGCTTGGCCGAATTCGCTCGAAACCGTGTCAGCCGCGGCTTCTGATAGTGCGGCCACCATGGCCAATGACAGCATTTCCCTTCGATAGAGAATAAAAAGCGCGGCACAGACGGCAGCGACGCCGAGATTTGCCAAAACCTGCGACGCTGTCCTGCCTTCACGCTTTTCCGCCGTGCCCAACCTTAGCTTCTGCGGGTAGCCCAGGCGAGTCGTGATCCAGGCCCACAGGAAAACGCAGACCAGAAGGGCGAACCCGCCAAGTCCGGCGCTTGTGTAAAGCAGAAAACACACAATGCCTCCGGCCACCGCGCCCGGCCAGGTAACTCCCTTGAGCAATCGAGCCAATACCGCGAATACAACTGTCAGGGATATTCCAGCCCATAGCGGGCTGGAACGGTGCAGGAGAGACGTGCTTGAGACAGCGATCAAGCCGAAGTTGCAGGCAATGCGCATCGGGAAATTACAGTTTTGTAGCTATTCTTTGCAAGAAAGACCACTATTACATGTAGCCCCCTGCACCACATCCTACATATGGGGTTATGAATCTCGGCTACCGCCTGGCCGCAAAGCTGCATCAAATCGCCGTTGTAGTCTAAACTCATTACTCTGGCGCGACTTACGCGTCCTACAATTACGGAGCGACCATGGCGGCTTCGGTTTGGTCTGGATATCTTACCTTCGGCTTGATTTCCATGCCGGTACGTCTTTTCTCCGGTGCGCGCAGTTCCGGGATTTCTTTCAACATGCTCCATCGCGACGATCTTTCTCGCCTGAAGCAGCAGTACGTCTGCCTGGCCGATGGAAAAGTCGTCGAGCGCAGCGAAATCGTGAAAGGCTATGAGTATCGCAAGGGCGAGTATGTCGTGATTGAGCCGGAGGAGATCAAAAAGATCGAGCCGCAGACAGCCAAGACCATGGAAATTCTGGAATTCGTGAAGGCCAGTGAAGTAGATCCCGTTTTCTTCGAGTCATCCTATTACATGCTTCCGGAGGAAGCCGGGCGTCGTCCTTACGCGCTACTGACGAAGGCACTCGAAGAGAGCGAGTACGTCGCCATCGCCAAGCTTACCATGCACAATCGCGAGTACACCGTTTTCCTTCGACCCCAAGAGGGCGGACTTATGCTGCATACCATGTATTACGCGGATGAGGTTCGCAAGGTGGAGGGATTCGGCGCGCCGGATGTGGAACTGAAAGACGCGGAGGTCAAGGTCGCACATCAATTGATTGAAGCCCTGGCCAGCGAGTGGGATCCGGAGAAGTATCACGACACCTTCCAGGACAACCTGAAAAATCTCATCCAGACGAAACTGGAGGGTGGAAAGATCGCTGAAGTGGAGAAGCCCAAGAAACTCGCCCCAGTGGTAGACCTGATGTCCGCTTTGAAGCAAAGCCTGGCCGAGATGGAAGGCAAGAAGAAACCCGTTGCCACGGCAGGCCGGGCCGTGGCTTCCGGAAAAAGATCGCGCGGACGAGGTTAATTTATGTTGCCGCGATTCCCGGCAGTAAAGTCTCTACTGCGGAGCCGCATGTCTGATTCTGCTGGCATTTCCCTGTCGACGAAGCAACTTTCATGCATCGCTGCGATACTAACCAAAAGATGCTAACCAAATAAGACTGTTGCGATCGCCGTGTGCCGGCTCTATGGCGCATATCGCGTTCAACCGTTAGAATAAAAAATTCTTCCGAGACCACCGCGAATTCATGGATCGATCTATTTGTGTGTTGCCGACTTTTCTGCGTTCAGCCCGAATAGCGGGCATGTTTTTTCTGATTACGGTTTGGGCGGGATGCGGCGACACCTTCCGGCCGGTAGCGATTCCCATCATCCCAACGCCGCCCAGCCCGTCGGCCTCGCATTCTGTTCTGGTTATTAATGGCAACGGCTTTGGAGCGATCGGCAGCGGCGCCGGGCCAATCAACCCGGGCAGCAGCAGCCGCCTCGATGTATCGGGCGACACCAATGTAGGAATTGCGCCGCTCGGCCTCGGTCCGGTGCATGCTGCCTTATTGCCGAACAGCAGTCAGCTGTACGTGGCCAACTTTGTGGAGGACACGGTTTCGTCATTTGCCCCGAGCACCATTGGGCCCGTGACCACGATCAGCTTGCCGCCCGGTTCGCAGCCGGTATTTGTGCACACGACAGAAAACGGAACGGTCTATGTGGCGAACTATGGTTACGGTACGGTGGCAGCGATTTCAACCACAAATAATGTCGTGAGCCGAATGATTCCCGCCGATCCAAGTCAACCCACCAGCACTCCAAACCCCCTCCCCCAACCCGTGGCGTTGGCGGAAACGCCCGACGGAA